>NZ_CP176417.1:2120681-2423636 GCF_046245175.1 Lysinibacillus sp. 38-6 | reverse complement strand
AAAACTAAAGAGTCTTTGATATGATCAAACGCATCTTTCATCCATAGTCCTACAATTCGCCCCTTATAAGACGCCACCACATTAGCACGTGTACTGTTTGCATCTAATGTTATAATATTTGCATTTTCAATAAGTAAATCAACTTTCATCATAGAATGACCTCCTAAAAGTAATTGAATTTAACCAATATGAATAGCAGTAATGGTATTGATAATAATGAAAATATTGTTGAAATAACTGTGACAATCGCACCTAATTTATCGTTCGCCTGATATTTACTAAATAAAATAGAGGACAGTGTTAGAGCAGGCATTGTCGCTTGAATTAATAATGTTTGGGCAATGACATGGTCTACCGTAATAAAACTTAGGATTATTAGCACTACAATTGGCAAACCAATAAGTTTAACCAAAGTAGGGATAATCGATTTACTTTGAAGTGCGCTAAATTGCGACTTATTGACAGACATAATGAGTAGCCCGATATAAAACATGGCAAGTGGTGAGGCAAGTGCAGCTAATTGGTTCGTTAATGTAATAAAAATCACGGGCGGACGATAATTAATAAAGGCAAAAAATAAGCCACTGACAATTGCAATGGTTGGTATATTAATCATTGATTTCAGGGTGCTAAATGAAAATTTCATCGTTTTTTGAAGCAGCATCACCCCAATAGTCCATATGACCAAGTCCACGCCAGCATCAAAGATGGCCGCATATAAAGCACCTTTTGGCCCTAAAATGGCTGCACATAAAGGAATACCGATAAAACCTGTATTGCCTAGACCAGAAAGTAAGGATATTTCTGCTTTAACCGCACTACCTTTATCAAACATAGTAATCAACAGCCATCCTAAAATAATGCCAATTAGACAAATGACAATAGATAGTCCAAATACCATGCCAATATTTTTTAGAATCGTAGGATCGATATCTACTTTAAATATGCTTGATAAAATAATACAGGGCATTGCGACATTAACAATAATAAGCGTATATGTTTGACGTGTACTATCATTAATAGGCGTAATGCGAGCAAGTAATACACCAATTAAAATCATAAACCCTATTAATAGTATTGATTCAAAAACAACAGAATACTCCATTTCATGCACTTCCTATAACGATCATTATTAAACTATTTCTCTATGTGCACAGATACTATTGGTGTTAGCAGCTGCTTATTTTTAGATGTCAGTAGACTGACGATAATCAAGACAGGGAAGTTGAAACATAAGGCAATCAGTCCGGTATTGATTGCAAAAATACTGATACCTGCAAATTGGAAGGATAAGGCGATTACCGTCCCCGTTAGAATACCTGCACCTACTCCTATAGCTGTAGCTCTTTTCCAAAAAATAATGGAGAGAATACCAGGCAATATTTGACCGAAGCCAAAATAAGCTGTGTTAATGAGATTGAGCATGAGACTTGGGAGCGATACAGTTAACAACATTGAAATTAATAAATAAATAACAACAACGACTTGTGACCATTTGCGTTGTTTATTTTCTGGAATACTTGTCACAATGTTACGAGTAAAAATACCTCCAACTACTAAAGAGATAACAGCTAGCACTAAAAGCCCTGAAAGTGCGGCACCAGCAGCTACTAATCCAACTACCCATGATGGTAATAATTCAATGGACGTTGCAATAAAAGCGTGATTAGGGTTATCAATATTCGGTAATGCAACTAAAGCAAAATAGGCTGTAGCAATTAAAAATGGATACATCAGCATATACAATGGCATAAACCGTTGGGCACGCTTAATTGTTCCTTCTGATTTACTTGTGAACAAGACATTAATAATGAATGGGAAACAATAGAAAGCAACTGCTTGGAAAATAATCGTTGTGATAGAAAACGTCACTTGTTCTGTCGAACCAAATGACACGGAAGCACCATGTTCTTTTGCAGTCGAGAATAGATTATTGACACCATCAAGTTTTGAAAAGGCGGCCCACCCTACGATAATAATAGCCGCGAATAAAAGAATATCTTTTAAAATCGATATAACAGCAGGTGCTTTTACGCCAGAAATCGCCACATAAATATAGGCAATTGCACCAGCAATGACTACCGCCATAATTGGTGGGAAATCAAAGCCTAAAGCATTTAATGCAACGATAAGTCCTTCAAACTGTAACTGCCCCCAAGGAATGAGGAAAAGTAAACAAGTACACGCTACAAGTAACTCTAAAGGTCTGCTAGAAAAATGACTTTTAAACAAATCAGGAGCGGTCATCGCATTATAATGTTTACCAGCCCGCCAAATAAGAGGAGAAAGGAAATAACCAACGGGATATGCTAATAGGATGTATCCTAGAAACCATATGCCATAGCTAGCCCCTTTTGCGTAAATACCGCCAGGAAAACCAATAATTGTGCCAATACTATAAACTTCGCCGATAGCAAGAAAGAATAAAATAAATCCGTTAAAAGATCGGCCACCAACTAAATAATCTGCGACGTTATCTTTTTTTGATTTGCCTTTAGAAAGAACTGCTAGAATTAGAGAAAAAATAAGAACACCAATAAATATTGCTACTGCCATAAGCCATCCCACCTTGTCATTATTTAATCATAATTTTTTTTATCAAAGAAAAACCAAGAACAAGAGATACATACAGATGTCAGGATGAACCATAAGAACATCCAAAAATAAAGAATAGGAAAACCTAAAATAAAATGCTCCGAGTAACGGAAATAAATAAGCCCACCAATTACACTAGCAACAGGTAAAACAAGACCAATAAAGACATTGAAAAATGTTTTAAGGGACATAGAATAACTCCTTTCTAAAAAGCAAATAAATATAACTTATCATGACGTACGTACCAGTTGGATTCTATTTATCTGCCATTCCATGGTTTATTTTGGAATAGTATATAAATTTTAAAAAAGGTTGTCAACATAATAATGGTGTTAAAGTAGAGAAAAATGGTTTAAAAGAGAATTATTTTTTCTTATATAATTTCTTTTAGGTATTTTCACTTAAGTATGTAGAGGAGAGAGAGGATATTATGACAGGGGATCTTGTATAGTTAGTAGGATATTTTCCGTTACAAATTGCTCGTTTTTTCAAGTGGTCTCAAGCTTCCAACGTTGGATTTCGGTTAATGGATCACGCTAGTATTGAAGAAGTTTGCACTTTTTTACGGCAGCAAATAGTAAATTCACAATCTAGGAAAATATATTTATTTCTAAAAATTCAGAAAACTACTGACGAAAGGGGAAGTCAGCAGTTCTCTGAAAAATATATAAATAGTTACTATTGGGGAAATAGTAATTATTTTCACATAGAAAAAGCTAATTCTTTATTTTTATAGACAATTTCGCCATTAATAATTGTAGCGAGGATGTTAATATCTTTAATAGTCATCGGGTCTACTGCAGTTGGATCTTGATCTAAAACGGCGAAATCAGCTAATTTCCCTAGTTCGATACTGCCTAAGTCTTGTTCGTCGAAATTTAATTGAGCGCCATAAATAGTCATCGATCTTAATGCTGTTTCTACATCTATTTTTTGTGCTTCACCTAGTACATGTCCGTCTTTCGTCACGCGATTAACCGCTACCCAGATAGAGAAAAGTGGGGAAATGGGCGTAACTGGACAATCCGAATGTAATGTATAGAGCAAGCCTAAATCATCGGCTTCTTTTAAAGGATTTATCCGCTCAGCTCTTTCAGGCCCTAAAAAGATGTTTTTATGGCGATCTCCCCAGTAATAGACATGATTAATAAAGAATGAAGCAGCTATATCATAGTCTTTCATTGACTTTAAATCTTCTGCAGTAGCTGTTTGAACATGTTCAATTCGGTGTCGATGATCATTCCGCGGAGACGTATCTAGTGCATGTTGATAAGCCTCAAGGATAGAGCCTATGGCACGATCGCCATTGCCATGTGTGGCAATTCTATAACCTAGATTATGAAGTTCTAACACATAATCATTCAACGTTTGTTGTGGAAAAATAAGCTCTCCATATAAATTTGAATCATGATAATATGGTTGCCGTAATGCACCTGTACGCCCTTGAATTGAGCCATCTTGGAATAGTTTCGCACTATCTAATTTGACCATACCATTCGAGTCTTCTATGATTTTTTGATTTAATTGTTGGGCATCGTATTTTTCAAAATAGCCACCTTTTAATAACACGTTATACATAAACATTAAGCGCATTCTCATAGGATTGATTGCATCTTTAACAGCATCTATATAAATACCATATTCTGTATGTCCAACCGCTGCATCAGTATTTGTTGTAATACCTTGCGCAACATATTCTTGAGCAGCGCTGCGAATTAACTCCATAAATTCCTCATGAGAAGGGGCAGGGATGTGATCATACACATAGCCCATTGCCGCGTGTTCATATAAAACACCGTTTAAATGATTCGCTTCATCCCGTCCGAAGTACCCTCCTTCTGGGTCTTGCATCGAATCCTCTATTTTCGCAATTTCTAATACTTTTGAGTTTACCACTGCAATATGATTGGAAATATGGAAGATCATTATCGGTCGATCTGTACTGATTTTATCTAAGTCTTCTTTAGTAGGGTGTCTTTTCTCTGCAAGCATTGTATCATCATAGCCATAACCTAAAATCCAACTATTGTCATTTCGCTTTTGATGGAACGCTTCAATATTTGAAAGGATATCTGTAATACTGTTATTGCTTGCTGAAGAACAATCTACTTGGGCTTTGTTTTGCGCATATACTAATAAATGATTATGTGTATCGATAAAACCAGGGATTAACGTGGCACCATTTAAATCATGTTCTTTAGCATTTCTGTCAAAAATAATAGATTCCTCAATATGATGAAATTCAGCATTCGTCCATATTCCTACAATTCTTCCTTTATAAGAAGCTAAAATATTAGCACGACTACTGTGCGCATCTAAAGTGATAATATTGGCATTTCTTATCAGTAAGTCAATTTTCATCTGCAGATTCCTCCTAAAAGTAATGTAATTTAACAAAAATTAAAAGAAGCAATGGTATTGACAATAACGAAAAAATTGTTGAAATAACTGTGACAATTGCGCCTAATTTATCGTTCGCATGATATTTACTAAACAAAATGGATGATAAGGTGAGAGCAGGCATTGTCGCTTGAATTAATAAAGTTTGGGCAATGAGATGATCGAAAGTAAGAAAAGATATCATGATGAATACGACAACCGGCAAACCAAGTAGTTTTACAGCTGTGGGTATAATCGATTTACTTTTAAGTGTAGTAAATTGCGCTTTATTGACAGACATAATAAGTATACCGATATAAAACATGGCAAGTGGTGAGGCAAGTGCAGCTAATTGGTTTGTTAAAGTAATAAAAATGACTGGAGGACGATAATTAATAAAGGCAAAAAATAAGCCGCAAACAATGGCAATCGTTGGTATATTAATCATTGACTTCAACGTGCTAAAGGAAAATTTCACTGTTTTTTGTAGCAGCATTACCCCAACAGTCCAAATGACTAAATCTACTCCTGCATCAAAAATGGCCGCATATAAAGCTCCCTTTGGCCCTAAAATGGCAGCACATAATGGTATGCCAATAAAACCTGTATTACCTAGTCCTGATAGAAGGGAAATTTCAGATTTTATCGTACTTTCCTTATCAAAAATAGTAATCAACAGCCAACCGACTAAAATGCCAATTAGACAAATTAGAATGGATAGTCCAAATACCAAACCGATATTTTTAAGAATCGTAGGATCGATATCTACCTTAAATATGCTGGATAGTATAATGCAGGGCATTGCGACATTGACGATAATAAGCGTATATGTTTTACGGGTACTTTCATTGATTGGTGTCATACGGGCAAGTAATACACCTATTAAAATCATAAATCCAATTAATAGTATTGATTCAAAGACAACAGAATACTCCATTTCATGCACTTCCTAAATCAATCAAGATTGAATTATATTTTATTCCACATAGAAGATACACCTAATAAAAATGCCAAAAACACACCAAAAGAGAGCGAGAAACTTTGTGGGCATAACTCCTTTCTAAAAAGAAAAAATCCAACTTATCAGGATGTGCGTACCAGTTGAGGTGAATTAATCCAATGTTTTATTTTGAACAGTATATTAAATCCAAAAGAAGGTTGTCAACATAAAAATGGTATTAAAACAGAAAATTTTGAATTTAAAGAGAATTTTTATCCACTTGCTAAAATAGAGGATGGATTTTTGTATTATACAAATTATTTACTGCCATTATG
This sequence comes from Lysinibacillus sp. 38-6, assembly GCF_046245175.1. GTDB lineage: Bacteria > Bacillota > Bacilli > Bacillales_A > Planococcaceae > Lysinibacillus. The sequence goes on along the minus strand of NZ_CP176417.1, from coordinate 2,417,387 downwards.
ACTTTATCGTTTGGAGGGACAACAGGTTCCATATGGCTTTTGACTTTCATACTATGCAAAAAATCCCCCTAATTATTTTAGGGGGAGTGCTGTTCCTCGTTTAGCTTACAAATTAGGTAGCATCTTTCGTGCGCCTAAGAAAAGCCACGTACTAACAACAAAAGGCATCGTTAGAACAGGAAGACCATATGGTAATAGCCAAGTACTAAAACTAGCAGTAAGCGGAATGGTTAGGCAGGTGGCTAAAATGCCTGAGACGATTTTAAAACGATTCGATTGTGAGCTAAATACGATTGACACGGCCATGCATGTTAAGATGGCATTGTAACCGTAAAGCCCTCCTAATATTAAAGCATGTTCTCCTCCGAGGACATAGGATAGGAGTAAAGCAATAATACTTCCTATCACAGCATGTAAACCAAGTTGCCAACTAGCCACAAATATAGCGCTATAAAGGAGTACACCTGAGATTGGATGATTTAAAAAGAAGATTTGCTCAATATTATTCAAAAATCCCGCAGTCCAATTTAATTCACCCGCAATATTTAGTTGCCAGTACGCTAAACTTTGGGGTACTAAGGAGTCACTTAAGTGGAACACGTCTAGTTTGTAAGAAGCTAAAAGGACAAACCATGTAAGGACGATGAAAGGGAAAGTAAGAATCGGTAGGTCAATATTTTTTAAAAAGTGCATCATCGTTGCTGTAAAGATTGCTGCAATCATTGCTCCTAATAGTGCAATGCCCCATCTAGATGGTCCTGTTAAAAATAGTGAAACAGCCAAACCAGTTAACACCGAATTATAACCAAATAAACCTGAGTTGACACTATTTTTTGGTGCACCGCCTATTTTTCCAATCAATGTACCGACAATAGAAGATAAAAGAGAAATGATTCCTAATTTATAAGAAGAAATCGTAATAGCTAGTAAAATCAAAACCCCTGAAATTACATTTTCAATAAAGACGACTTGGGAAAATCCCCTGAGTGAAGCAAGTAATAAGGAAGTAAATTCTCCTTTTGAAAAATCACTATTATCATTGTTCAATACCTATCACCTCTTTTTCGAAATATACAATTAGTGGTAAATAATAAATTATTATACATATAAAAGGGATAAAACAACAGCTAAAAAAAGTAACGTTCCTCATATTATAAACGAAGGTTGTCCATTTATTGAACGATATCCTTAGGTAAATGGAGAAATCGCATTTACAGTAGAAGCCACATAGAAGTTCTGTTCTTTTATGTTAATTAACTCTTTCAAATAGTATTTTTTTGCTTTTTGAATTAAACTATTGTAAAAGGAAGGAGATAACCCATGATGCACTCAATTAACAAAATAGGTGAGCGTTTTTGGTATATCACACCAATTTCGTTAACAGATCGTCCCATTCTAGGAATGGTGGTCGGCAATCACAAAACATTAATGATCGATGCAGGAAACTCTGAAGATCATGCACATTATTTTCAAGAAGAACTTTTAAAAATGGGTGTCCCTAATCCAGATATGGTCGTTCTGACGCATTGGCATTGGGATCATATTTTTGGTCTTTCAGGATTACAAAATATCGTTTCCATTTCATCCAAAGATACAAAGGAAGCAATGGCGGAATTAATTCCATTTTCTTGGTCAGACGAGGCAATCGATGCGCGTGTGAAAGAAGGCATTGAAATTGAGTTTTGCGCTAGAGCGATAAAAGAGGAATTTACAGAGCATCGCGATATAAAGATTGTTTTACCGGATGTCACGTTTGATAAGCGTTTAGAAATTTACTTAGGCGGGGTAACTTGTATTATTCAACATGTTGGCGGAGATCATTCTGCCGATTCAGTAGTCGTCTACATTAAAGAAGAAAAGATTCTTTTCCTTGCTGATTGTATTTATCCAAATCTTTATGCAGCAAAAGAAAATTATACGATAAAGGAAACGTTACGACTGTTGGATGTCTTAGAGCAGTTCGATGCGGAAACATATATCCCTTCGCATCAACAGCCGATTTCCAAAGAAGCCTTTAATCAAGAAGTAGCAAAGCTTAGAACAATTGCCACTTATACGGAAAGTTACAGCGGAGATCAGCAAAAAATTACGGCAGCGTATGAAGCGCATGTAAAAAGAGAACTGACAGAAGACGAAATCGAAACGATTTTGAACTTTGTAAATGGCTATTAATTACTGCGGTTGATTGCCGTTGCGGGCTGCGCTTTCCGCGAAAGCGAGACGTAATCCCGCGGAAGCGAGAGAGAATCCCGCGAAAGCGAGAGAGAATTCCGCGGAAGCGAGAGGTAATCCCGCGGAAGCGGGAGAGAATTCCGCGGAAGCGAGAGAGAATTCCGCGGAAGCGAGAGAGAATTCCGCGAAAGCGAGGGAGAATTCCGGGATAGCGGGGGAGAATTCCGCGGAAGCGAGAGGTAATCCCGCGGAAGCGAGAGAGAATTCCGCGGAAGCGGGGGAGAATTCCGCGGAAGCGAGAGAGAATCCCGCGGAAGCGAGAGATAATTCCGCGGAGGCGAAAGAGAATTCCGCGAAAGCGAGAGAGAATTCCGCGGAAGCGAGAGAGAATTCCGCGGAAGCGCGAGAGAATCCCGCGGAAGCGAGAGATAATCCCGCGGAAGCGAGAGGTAATCCCGCGGAAGCGAGAGAGAATTCCGCGGAAGCGAGAGAGAATTCCGCGGAAGCGAGAGGTAATCCCGCGGAAGCGAGAGAGAATTCCGCGATAGCGAGGGAGAATTCCGCGAAAGCGAGAGGTAATCCCGCGGAAGCGCGAGAATTCCGCGATAGCGAGGGAGAATTCCGATAGCGAGAGAGAATTCCGCGGAAGCGAGAGAGAATTCCGCGGAAGCGGGGGAGAATTCCGCGGAAGCGGGCGGATATTACCACACAGAACAGCCGCAGCGGACAACAACGCTGCAAATGCCGAAAAAAGTGTTAGATTGCCATGCAATCTAACACTTTTTCTCTGTTGTCATTATAACTTTTTATAAAATCAAACTAACGATGATTCCTGATAGTACGCTGACAAGTGTGGCACCAAATAGTAGTTTTAATCCAAAGCGCGCGACTGCATTTCCTTGCTTTTCATTTAGACTTTTTACAGCACCAACAATGATCCCAATCGATGAAAAGTTCGCGAAGGAAACAAGGAACACAGAAAGAATGCCCATTGTACGTTCACTAAAGTGATAATCGCCACCTGATAAATCCAACATCGCCACAAATTCATTTGTCACTAGTTTTGTCGCCATAATGGAACCGGCACTAACTGCTTCTGAGAAAGGAATCCCCATAATGAAAGCAATCGGCGCAAAGATATAGCCTAAAATCGTCTGGAACGTAACGCCAAATAATAGCTCAAATACACTGTTGAATCCTGCCATTAATGCAATAAATCCAATCAGCATAGCGCCTACGATAATGGCAACTTTAAAACCGTCCAAAATATATTCGCCAAGCATTTCAAAGAACGATTGCTTTTCGTGCTCGATTTCTAATATATCTTCCTTCGGGTCAATGTTGTATGGATTCATCATCGAAGCGATAATAAAGCCGCCAAATAAATTTAACACTAAAGCCGTGACGATATATTTAGGTTCAAGCATTGTCATATACGCACCAACGATGGACATCGAAACAGTGGACATAGCCGATGCACATAAAGTATACAGACGTTGATTTGAAAGCAGACCAAGTTGTTTTTTTAAGGTAATGAAAACCTCTGATTGACCGACCATCAATGATGCAACGGCATTATAAGATTCAAGTTTACCCATACCATTTATTTTACTTAAGGCCCATCCAATCCACTTCATAAAAAATGGTAGGATTTTCAGATGTTGAAGGATACCGATTAATGCTGAAATAAAGATAATCGGTAGCAAAACAGTTAAAAAGAATGGAGACTCGCCCTCGTTTGCCAAGCCGCCAAAAACAAAGGCAACCCCTTCGCTTGCATATTCAAGTAGCTTGTTAAAGAGAGCAGCTATTCCTTTAATAATGACTAAACCAAATTCTGTATTTAACAATAACAGCGATAACAGAATTTGAATAACAATCATCGTAATAATGGGCCTAAATTTAATTTCTTTTCGATTGGAACTTGCTAGCCAAGCGAAAAACAATACAATAAGAATACCTAAAATAGAAATAACGTATTGCATATGTAACCTCCTGATGAATTACAACATGATGTGTATGCGTTTTATTTACCGTGTGTGCATAGTACCTTTTGAATATTTTGTCCAATTAATTTAAAAAGAACCGTCCTTATTGAAATAAAATAAGTAATGCTGATTAATGGTAACATAGAGATACTAATAGAAAGTTGTTAAAAAGGCAAAAAAAATGATTATTTATTGAATTTTGTTAGGTCTTAGGAAATAAAAGGAGCTAATAATCCATTTATTAGGTAACAATAAGGTCAATGATCGTTTTATATGCTATTACTTACCAACAAACATACCCTTATTTTTAAAAAACTAACTCGACTGACAGATTGCTATATAATGAAGGTAATATTCGAAAAATATAACGGTACAAAGAAAGGTGTGTAAAAAATGAATTTTGACATCGTCATGCAGGAGCTCGAAGCACTGGGCAAGGAGCGCACTAAAAAAATGTACATGTCCAATGGTGCGAAGGAGCCTGTTTTTGGAGTGGCAACAGGAGCTATGAAGCCAATCGCTAAAAAAATCAAAATTAATCAACCGTTAGCTGAAGAGCTTTATGCGACAGGCAACTATGATGCCATGTACTTTGCAGGCATAATCGCTGATCCGAAAGCAATGACAGAAGCGGATTTTGAGCGTTGGATAGATGCGGCCTATTTTTATATGTTGTCCGATTATGTGGTAGCGGTCACGTTAGCGGAAGCAGATATTGCACAACAAGTTGCTGATAAATGGATTGCTAGTGGGGAAGAGCTTAAAATGTCTGCAGGCTGGAGTTGCTATTGCTGGCTTTTAGGAAATCGCAAAGATGTTGAGTTTTCAGAAAGTAAAATTGCAAATATGCTTGAAAAGGTGAAAAATACAATTCATGCTTCACCTGAGCGAACGAAATCGGCGATGAATAATTTCCTTAGTACGGTAGGCGTTTCTTTTGTCCCATTGCATGATTTGGCGCTTGCAACTGCCAAAACGGTAGGGCCAGTCGAACTTAAAAAGGACAATAAAAAAAGCACGTTCCTTCACGCTTATGAAAATATCCAAAAGGAAATAGAAAAAGGTCGAATAGGCTTTAAACGCAAATATGTCAGATGTTAAGAGATACAAAACATGAAAGGTGCAGCGTATCGCGCTAAGAGCTAACTGTTACTCAAAACGCATTGTCTGTGAATCCTAAGTGTAAATACTGGAGGTGCTTCATGACCCAACATACATTCATTATAAAGCCGTATGACCCTGAATTTGCTGAACAAACAGTTGCCATGTGGCGAGATAGTAAGGAACAGGCTATTGGACAGAAAGAAATGCATAGCTTTGACAATCATGTGTATTTTTTAAATCATATCTTACCTGAACAGTATCAGATTGATGTTGCGATGATTGATGAAACAGTTGTCGGTATGATGGCTTATAACGATAGCGAGATAAGCCAACTGTATATTCATTTAAACTATCAAGGGTTTGGTATAGGGCAAACACTATTAAATAGAGCGAAAGCCCAATCAAGTGGGAAACTCACTTTATACACATTTGAAGTAAACGAAAAAGCTCAACGATTTTATGAAAAGCACGGATTTAAGGTTATCGGTAGAGGACACGAAAATGAAGAAAATTTACCGGATATTTTATATGAATGGAAATTACCTCCTCATTAATGTCAGTGCAGAACGGAGTTTTCTATGAAAAAAATAAGCCATTTAGTTATCCTTATTGTATTAGCTATTAGTTTATCCGGTTGTTTATCGGATCAGCCAAGCGAACTTCCAACTGAAAAAAATGATTATAACGAGTCACTAAACATAGATAAGAATGCTGAAATTGCCTTATTTAATAATGAAAATTTATATTATTTTACTAGCGAGACAAATGAAGAAACTCCTGATTTAACAACGATGATTCTTTATGAATATAACTTTGCAAATCAAAAGAGTAAGGAATTAAGTTCATATGAAGACGTGTCCATTTATTCTGGTAGTAAAGTATTACAGGGAGAAAAACTATATCTCCCACTAACGCACAATACTGATAATATTCTAGCAGAAGTAAATTTAGAAAATAACAGTTCAAAAATAATAAAGCAATGGGAAACGAATCCTCCATTAGCTTTTGTCTATGGATTGAATCACAATATTATTCTTTTTGGTCCCAATACGTTAGAAGATTCAACATTTGAATATGCGATTGATGCCATTAATCCAGATAATAATAAAGAAACAAATTTAGTAAATACGGAAGTAAAGGATCAACAAGGGGAGTTAATTCCTACGATAGACGTTGAAGGGGACTACATCTACGCGCTGTCGATAACTGTCCAACAAAATGAACATCAATATCAAATTATAAAGTATGACAAAAACGGAAAACAAATAAGTATGTATCCATTTGATTTAAAGGCTTATTTAAACCCAAGTACAACACTAGTCGATCAGGATGATGCTATTTATCGATTATATAAGGAACAAGATTATTTCATTTTAAATACCCTGAATGGTAGAGTGTTTATTTTTAAACTGGTTAATAATAATTTACAACCTGTTCCTATACCAAAAGAGTTTTATAAAGAGAATCCATCTGGGTTTCGTTTTATAGAATATTATGATGGAGAAAGTGATTTCGGTTATTTTTATAATACCTTTGACTATAAAAATGTCATTACCGTTTTTAATTATTTAACAGAAGAAATAACAACATTTGATTTTCCAGAAGACAAGAGCAATTACTTCTATTTTAGAAATGCTAAAGGAGACTTAATCGTTCATAAAAGCAATGATGAAGGGTTAAGTAAATTTGATTATTATGATGTTGCAAGGTTAACTAAAAATAACTAATTATGCTGATATAGCGAAAGTGTTAGATTGACGGTAGTCAATCTAACACTTTTTTAAATACTTTGGATTAGTTCGCTATATTTTAGCGACAGTAAATTTAATGAGTAATGTTTGATTTTATCGGTTGCAATTATGCCTGTTAAAATACATTCAATCATTTCTTTATATTGATAGATTAAATAGACATCTTTCATAAAATCTGAATCGAGGGTTATCCCGTCTTTTACAGTTTTCAAAACAACTCGTTGCTCCTCATATAAATAAACTAATTCGAATTTAGAATTATGTATTAGTGTAGTGATTTCTGGGAAAATTTTATTGTCATTTAAAATCTCTAGAATACCATCTACTGATTTTACGCCTTCGATAGCCTGTAAATTGGAAAAGGTTTCACGCAGTTTATTTTCTAAAAAATCAGTACTCATTGAAATGCTCCTTTTTTTGCGTTGTACGATCTATTTAAATGTGCAATTTAATAATTTTGTGATTATTGTATCATATTTCGGTAGGTAAAATGGGTAAAAAACTTACTTTTTTTTGTATTAATCGGGATAGTTTAATTTTAAATAAAATTCGATTAGTAGTAAATACTATATAGTAAAAAACATAAATATGGACTATAATAACTAATAATATACATAATATTGAAAAAGAGGTCTGTCATGTCTATTACAAAAAAATTAGTTTTAGGTTTTATTACGATGATGTTTATTACAGTGTTATCTGGGTCAAGTATTTATTTACAAATTATTGATATTAGTAAGCACTATAATAGTACATTGTCGGATGGTCTCCCACAGCTCTATGCAACGGGTGATCTCAATAAATACATAGCTTTGGAAGGCTCACAATTACAAACCTATCTTTTAGGGGATGAGGAATCACTTGATCATGTACGGGAAACACAATCAAAAATAGATGACACGATGAATTTTTTAACAGAACAGCTTGATGAAGAGGGTGCGAAACAAACATTAAATAATACGAGTAACAAAGTAGATATTTTTGAAAATGAACTGGCCAATGTCATTGCATTAAAACAAAATTCAGGTGTGGCTGAGGCCGCAATCTACTACACAAAAAACGTTATTCCGATCCGCAATAATGCGATAGAGGCGTCAGATGAGTTAAAAGCTATAATAGAGGCACATTTCGATCAAGCGCAACAGCAAGCCAATCAAAATGCCAAAAAATCATTTATCATTGCTATTAGTATTATTGGCGTAGCGATTTTAGTAGGTAGTGCGATTGCCTTTATATTAAATAAGAAAATTGCTACACCTTTACGCCAATTACAACAGGGCGTTAAGACGATTGCAGCAGGGGACTTAACGGCCAAAAATATTGAACTTCGCTCTAAGGATGAACTAGGGCAACTTGCTGAAGCATTTAATTCGATGAAAGATACGTTAAGAACACTATTAAATCAGTTTGCAGATAGTGCTAGTCAATTAAGTGCTTCTGCTGAACAATTAAGTGCCTCAACCGAAGAAGTGACGGCATCTTCAGTGGATATCGCTAACCAAGCGGATGCTGCATCGCACAATACGTTAGCGACGGCACAATCAGCGCGGGAAAATGCTGTCGCAATGGATGAAACAGCTAGTGCTGTCCAGCATATTGCGCAATCTTCTCATGCACTGCGCACGTCAGCAACGGATACAACAGACGTCGCCTATCAAGGTGTGACGAATATTCATACAGCTAGTGTCCAAATGACAACGATTTACGAATCAACAAAGTTAACGACTGAATTGATTCAACGTTTAAGTAAACAGACAGAAGATATCGAACAGATTTCTAAAGTTATAACAGGTATTACAGAACAAACGAATTTGTTAGCGTTAAACGCTGCTATCGAGGCTGCGCGTGCAGGGGAAGCCGGGAAAGGATTTGCTGTAGTAGCGGATGAAGTTCGAAAATTAGCAGAGGAGTCAAACACTTCTGCAAGTCAAATTGTAACGTTGACGACAGAAATACAAAAAGATACGAAAAATGTGGAACAAGCCGTACGTGAAAGTTTACGCACAGTTGAAACGGGAGTAGAGAAAATTGAAGGTGCAGGGACATCCTTCAATCAGATTGTACAAGCTATTGATGATATGCGATCACAAATTGAAAATATTTCTGCTGTGACGGAGGAAATATCAGCAAGTACAGAACAAGTTTCTGCATCTGTTACACAAATTGCGGTATTATCTGAAACGACAGCACAACAAGCAGAAGGTTCTCAAGCAGCATCACAACAGCAACTTTCTTCCTTACAAGAAATAAGTGCAGTAGCAAACGACTTAAGCAATCAAGCGATGGACTTACAAGCAATTGTTGCGCATTTTAAAATTTAAAATAATAAGAAGTGTTAGATTGACTCCAGTCGATCTAACACTTTTTGCATAGTGGTTGATGTCCGCTACGGGGGTTGCTTTCCGCGGGCACACCGTAAGCCGCAACCGTCGCTGTGGCGCCGATTGTTGCGTCTAACGTTTGTGCTATTCCCGCAGGAGTCACCCCCTTCGCTCCCATCAACTAGAGCTGTCTTATAAACAATCATTCTGCATAGTAATAATGGGCTAACAACCTTGTCCACTATGAATGTTATAACTGAATGTATGTTAGGGATGTCGTGATGTCCGCTACGGGGGTGCTTTCCGCGGGCACACCGTAAGCCTCAACCGTCGCTGTGGCGCCGATTGTTGCGTCTAACGTTTGTGCTATTCCCGCAGGAGTCACCCCCTTCGCTCCCATCAACTAGAGCTGTCTTATAAACGATTATTCTCCAAAGTCGTAATGGGCTAACAACTTTGTCCACTTTTTAAAGTTATACCTCAATCTATCCCCGATGCTAAGAACATCTATCGGTGATTAACCTTGTCTAACTGAGTGATTTTCTGTTCCATATTTCTCGCATCCATTTAAAATATATTATTTTCTGAGTCCAGGAAAAATAGTAAAATAAATAAAAAGAATTTTCACAACATTTTACGGAGGTGCAGAGTATGAATTATGTTACGGTAGAAATAATTGATACTGTGGGGTTGAATCCAAGAGAAAGAAAAATGTTGCAAACTACGGTATTAAATTTTGCTGCCATGAGCAATGCGTTAATTGTGAAAGAAGATGTAGTCATGAATCCGTTGGAGCCTGATAACGAAAATATTGGCATTGTTCTCGTTTATGCCAAAGCGCTAAATGAAGAACAGAGTAAGGCAATAACAGACGCTTTGTCCAATCGATTTGCGGTGTATTTTACAATGAGCGATTTGGATTTAGAAGCGCAAATTAAAGTTCATTAAGATAGTATAAATGATAATCAAAGCCTTGAGTAGAACACGATTAAAGTGACTATTTGGGGCTTTTTCAAAACTTGCTTGAATTCTATTTTGTAAAAGGAGATGTTTTTCGATGAGAGGGAAATCAAATGAACATGTTACACTTCAAAATTTCGGGGCATTTTTTTTACAGGAGAAATTTGATGTAATTTATAATCAATGCAATGAAGATTTTAAACAATTGGTTTCTAGTGAGCAATTTAATGAGATAGCTAAGGCTTTTAATGCCAATGTTACAAATTATGAATTATTTAGAAAATCCACAATTAATCATGTGAATCATTGCACATGGATAGATGCGCAACAAGATAAAGCAATTAATATAATCATAGATGCGCATAATATTATTCATAGGTTATTATTAAAGCCTTTTGTGGTTTTTCCAGAAAGTGATAAAAAATATACGCAAAATACATATATGATGCCTATCAAAGAGGAGTGGTATGTATTTTGGGGAGGAGGTAATGAATTCGTCAATTATCATTATGCTTATGAAACGCAACGATATGCCTATGATTTAGTAATGATGAACAATGGTACTACATATAAAGATTCTGCAATGGTTAATGACAACTACTATGCGTTTAATAGTGAAGTAACCGCACCGGCAGATGGTAGGGTAATAAAAGTCGTTCATCATCTAAAGGACAATATCCCGGGAGAAATAAATGAATTAGAGCCAGCCGGGAATCTAATTATTATCGAACATAAAAATAATGAATATAGTATGGTCGCCCATTTAAAAAATAACTCTAGCCGTGTGCATGAAGGAGATAGGGTGCGACAAGGGGATGTCATTGCACTTTGCGGTAATTCAGGCAATTCCTCCGAGCCCCATATTCATTTTCAAGTGATGGATTCACCAGACTATATGAACTGCAAATCTATCCGAATACGTTTTGCAGATGGAAAAGAGCCAATTCAAGGGGATGTTATTAAAAATACCTTGAAATAAAGAGAGGGAATTAATTCACACGTAGATAGCGATTTTTGCGCTAGTAATGTTGTCACGTACTTTTTTTAACTCAAAAACGCCCACGGGAAAACCCGTGGGCGTTATTTAAATGGAGGAGTTTTTATATGGCAACCAAATGACTAGTTTCTTACAAAATAAGTTAATTGAATTACGGTATCTTCATTTAATTTATAAGCGATGACTAGCATATACATGCCTTTGTCTTCTTGTGAAAGATCGATTGTAAAGTGGTCTGCGTTCGGTGCAAGTTGGTCCACATCTACTGAAATTTCTTTCATTGTTTTCGTATTGCGTAAAGCGATTTGGTAAGGGTTTAGATAGTTTCCATCTAATCCTTTTACTAGATTTTCAACTGATAGTTCTGGACCCGTTAAGCTAGAAACTTCAACAACTTGTGGGTGCGCAGTAATGTTGTCTAATTGACGTAGATTTTTCAATGGTGAGAAATCTGTAATACTATTACCTGAAATATCAAGAGATGTTAAATTTTTAGCGTATTGTAAACCTTCTAAACTTTCAATACGAGCATTTGGGGCATGTAGACTTGTTAGTTTAATCATATCGCCTAACGTAATTTCCCCAGTCAGTCCAAGTGTTTGCTGGATAGCCACTTTTAGATGGTTGTCGGCAATCGCAATGATTTGATTAAAGTCAATTTCTACTAACGCAGCTTTTGCTTGTGTCAGCTCCTCTAAAGCTTGGTCGATTTGGGCTTGCGTAGCTTGTGCATTTGCAAGCAGTTCTTCAGCTTTAGCCATGCTTGTTTGGAATGCTTGAATGGATTCTTCTGTATAGTTTTCTAAGTTAATTGTTTTCGCCTCTTCAAGTGCTACTGCTAAATCTTCAGTGAATACGCGATCTGCATTGGCAAAGTGTAATTTTGTATCGCCCCATGATGCATGGTCAGACCCGTTGCCGTTGCCACCGTCTGTTACGACAAGTTTCAGTTCTTTCGCGCCAGTAATGTTTACTTCAATGTACTTTTGAGGGTCACGAGATTGCATTAGACCACTGTCGAATTGTTTTTCGCCATCAACAAACACTTGGAATGTCACAGAGCCGATTGAACCGTACATTTGACGGTCTACACCAACATAAGCAGTGAAGATATCTGCGTTTTTATCTGTTAAATCATAGATGATTGTTGAGTTTGAATGCGCACCGATGCCTCGTTCGTATGTTTTCTCACGACCATCGTCGCCTGTTAAGCGGATAGCATGGTGACTAATAGAGATATCTTTTACAGGTGCTGTATAGCTATTTTGTGTAGATTGCCATTCAAAATCAGTTAAGTAATGGAAATCCTCCATATTGACAACTGAAATTGTGCGTTTTTTCGTTACTTCATTGCCATCACTATCAACGACAGTGTACGTAATGTCGTAGTGACCAGCTCGATTGAAGTTCACTTGTTCTAAGCCAGTGACTTGTACTTGTGATGTTAAATCACCATCTTCAGCATCTGTTGCTAAATAAGTTTCATCAATATTAATAGGTGTGCCTACTTTTGTAGCGACTGATTTTGGAATCGTTAATTCTGGTTTACCATTCGATAGATAGAACTTCGCGTCAGCAAAGTTAGCATGGTCTGAAGCATTGCCATTGCCAGAATCATTTGCAATCAGTTTTAACTCTTTCACACCTTGAAGCGGAACTCTTACTAGTTTTGCTTCTGTTTGATATTTCATAACGCCGCTGTTATAAACTTCTTGACCGTCAGCGAGTACTTTAAATGTCACACTGGAATTGCCGTTTTCAGCGATATTGCGGTCAACACCAACAAGTGTTTCAAAGTAATCATAGTTTTTATCTGATAAATCATAAACGATTTCAGAGTTGGCATGTGTACCAATACCTTTAGCAAATTCTTTCACTTCACCATTAGTCAGCAATTTAATTGTACCACCTGAAGACGCTTTGTCTTTGTTCACTGTATTATATGCTGTTTGAGCAGATTTCCAGCTAATATCTGAGGCGTATTTTTCATCGCTATATACATAAATATTTCTTGTTGCTGTAGCAACGTTGTGATCACTATCTGTTACTGTATATTCGATTTGGTAAGTACCTGTTTTATTTGTATTGAAGCCATTCGTTGTAACTTGGATGTGCTTACTTAAATCGCCGTCCTCAATATCAGATGCAGTTACATCTTTTAGCACATCAAATTCACTGTTTAATTTCACTAAAGTCAAGTCTTCAGATAGTGTTAACGTCGGTAGACTTGAGTCTTTACCGAATTTAGCATCTGCCCAAATGGTATGGTCGGATGAATTGCCACTATCATTGGCATCAGTTGTAATTAACGTCACTTCTTTTGCACCTGTAACAGGAATTTTTACATAGCCATGATCTGTATTGGCTCTGAATACATCACTTGCAAATTTCTTTTCGCCATCGACCCATACTTCAAAAGTAGCAGAAGATTTTTGGCCTTTTGCTGCTTGATCGATGCCGATATAACTTTCAAAGAAATCAAAGCCTTTTCCTTCAATGTCATATACGACTTCAGAGTTTGCATGGGCACCAAGCCCTTTGGCATAGGTAGCATCCATACCTTGTCTTAGTAATGTAATGGTACCACCCGCAATGGATTTATCTTTTTGTAATGAGCCCCAACCTACTTTTGCAGATTTCGCTGTCATATCAGAAATATATTGCATGTCACTTACGACATCGACATTCATTGTTTTTGTTTCTTTGATGCCTTCATCATTTATTTCATAAACAACTTCATAGCTACCTTTTTGTGTAACATCTACCGTATTTGATGTGATGTTAATTGATTTTGTGATGTCTTTACCGTTATAAGCAGTGGCTTTTACATATTCCATCGGATCAAATGCTTGATGTAGTTTAATCGTGACATGATCTTCAGCAGATAGGGATGGTGTAAATGCTTTTACTTCTACTGGTTTAAGCGTATTTAATTTTTTGTCGTAACCAACGACTTTGTACGTATAATTTTTCGTTGTATCTACATTTTTATCGATAAATTGGCCTGTACTTGTAAAGCCGATTAATTCATCATCTCTAAAAATTTCGTAGCCTAAGAAATCATCTTGGTACGATTTATCGACTGATAAATATAATGTATTGGTTTTGGCCGCTTGGTTTGCAGCAAACGATACGTTTACTTCTTTGCCTTTTAATCCATTTCCTTTGTAGTTGACGGCACTATTATTTAAATACCAGATTTTTTTATCTGGTTTTGGATATTTGCTTGTTTTAGCTTTTGTTTCATCTGTTACAACGAAACCATGACGCGCAAAATGTTCGCTTAAATCTAAACCGAGTGCTTCAGAAGAGAATTCAACTAAATACTGTTGTTTAGATTGATCTCCATTTGGAAGTGACACGTTTCTTTCACGATATAAAGAATTTAATTTAGCCCAATATCCCGGACTATACATTTCAAGTTGCCAATAAACAGCTAGTTTTTCAAATAAGCCTTGATCGTTATAATCTTTTGTGTTTTCTTTCAGTACGTTTTTATAGATGTTCGACTCATACGGAATACGTCCATCAATTTTGCCGTAATATGCTGACATATGCTGTGGTAGCATATTGTTTGTTACTTCACCATAAGTTCTTACACCGATATCCATACGGTGCCCGATTTCATGGATAACGCCCCATGAACCGCCTTTATCTTCGATAGGCACTAAAATATCAGATACGACATCATCCAATGTACCGATATGATCGCCTGCTGCATACATGTATGAATAAGGTTGGGCTAGGCGTACATTTTCACGTATAAATTTTGGATCGTGTTTTTCGCTTCTGCCGTCAAGACCATTATATTTAAATAATTCATCCATTAGACGATTATAAGATTCAATTGTTTGAAGTGGGCTATAGCCATTTTCGATATATGTTTTGTAAGCACCTGTTGCAGTACCTGTCCAGAATAAATGGTCACTTACGATTTCCACGATATCTAGCACTTCACGATCTTCCACTTTTGGATGCTTCGCTTTGTCTTCATCGAGTTTTTTCTTATAGTCGATTAAAAATTGTTTGAACTCGTCAACATTCGTCGATTTTGTTGCAAAAGGAATGCGCTCAACGCCTTCAAAACGTAATGTTGGTGCTTTTCCTTGCTGTTCGGCTGTATAAGGGTTATCAATGTAGATGGTACCACCTGGTGTGACAGCCTTGTTATAAGCTGAAGTTTTTGGAATAGCAGGCACCGTAATGACGTTTTTACCAACTTTTAAGCTGACATCTCTTCTCCAACTGTTCCAAGCACCTTCTTGTTGTGCAAATGATAAGTGAGGTAGTGGACCATTTGCTGCAGCATCAACGTAAACGACAATTTCATCACCAGGTTGGGCAGCAAGTCCAGTTGGTTGAAGGTTATTGCCTAAACCGATTTTTAAGTTGTCGTTAGCATGCTTTACCATGTTGCCGTGTTGTTCCGCTACAATAATTCTTCCTTCTGTAACGACTTCACCTTTAATTACTTTTTTGGCTAATTCGATATTATCTTTATATGAATCGTACAGAGGATGTGTTTTCGCTTCTTCTTCTAAAGCGTTGATTTTTTCAAGGCTATTGAATGCTGGTGAAACGGTATCCATCGTTCCATCAGTAAATAACTTGGCCATTTTATCGTTTAACGTATCTTCTTTATAGAACGCTAATTCAGACAATGTTGCCCAATTTCGATCGGATTTTTTAAATTTAAACTTCACTCGTTTAAATGTAGTTGGTTCGAACTTCGCTTCGACTAATCCAGCAACCATATTATGTTTACCTGTTGTAACAAGCTCGTACGTATCGCCTTTCGATGTTTGTGAAGCATAAATTTCAAATTCTTGAGCAAAGCCTTTTAGGTCTGATGGTCTTGCCCCGTAAATAATACGATTTAAAGTAACAGGCTCGATAAACTCGACTTCTACTTCATTTGAGAATGTAGCTGTGTTGCTACTATTTGTTTCCCAATATGTATTGACATTACCATCGATGGCATTTTCAATTACCGCACTAGCCCAGTGTCCGCCGTTATTGCGAATACTCTTGATGTTTTTGTTGTCCATTCTATATAACTGAGCATACGCTTCGTTTGCATAATGGCTAAATGAAGAAGTGATGGCAGTTGTCGCTTCGATTGCTTCTGTGCTTAATAGTGCTTTGGCATTGTCGATATCTTCTTTAAATTGAGCATAGAAAGGATGGCTTTGTGCTTCAGCATCTAATTCGTTAAGTGCATCAATCGAATGGAACTTATCGCTAACAGCACTCATTGTGCTATCTGTAAATAGCGTAGCCATTTTGTCAGAGACAGTATCTTCTTTATAGAACTGGAATTCTGAAGCACTTGCCCAATCTTGATTTGCTTTTGTGAAAACGAATTTTACGCGTTTAAACTCTGTAGGTTGGAACTGAATTTCTACGATATCACCAGTCGATCCTTTATATTCACCTGATGACACAAGTGTAAAGTCATCGCCTGAATCTGTTGTAGAGCTATAAATCTCAAACTGTTGGGCAAAGCCTTTGCCTCTTGTAGATGATTGACGAGCTGCGTACACCATTCGATTGAGCGTAGTGGCTTCATTGAACTGAATGACCACCTCATTTGTGAATGTTGCGCTATTTGGTTTTCCTGTTTCCCAGTGGGTATTCATATCGCCATCAATTGCTTTATCAATAGATGAACTTGCATATTTTCCACCGTTGTTCGTAATCGACTTAATGTTTGTAGTGGCCATTTTAAATACATCATCGTATGCTTTTAAAATATCTTTGCCATACAAATCAAATTTTTTCACTGAAGCGATTGAATGCTTAGCACTAGCTTCAGCTGACGTTTTAACAATGTTGCCATTTGGCATTTCACTTGCTAAAACATTCAATGGACCGCCGACTAAATTCAAAGCCAAGGCAGACACTGTGACAATCTTTACTACTTTCATTTAAAATTCCTCCTTATGAATTTTTTCCTACTGAGCACATAAAAAAGCCACTCAAAAAGAGTAGCTTCATTTCAAATAAGAACATCATAAAAAAAATATACAAAAATTGCCAACTTGAAATGTAGGCACTGAAAAACGCTAAAAGATAGATTTTATCTTTTAGAAATTATATTAGAAAATCATTTTTCAGTATTGCTTTTCTATGACCTTACTAAACAAAAAGTATTATGTACTCTTCGGCAACTGGCTGACATAGTTAAATAACCTTAGTCCCTATAGCTTTGCGTCCCTAAATTTCTTTAGGTTTGCCTATTCAATTTTTCTAATATAAAGAATAGCATAGAGAAATTAATTGCCAAAGTACAATTTGTACTATATTTTACCACCCTGTATTAGGGTAATATGGCGAGGTTTTATCATTAGATGAAAAAATTACGAAATGCATTGATGGGTAATTTGTTAGGTGTAAATTACTTTAGTAAGGGTTAGATAGTTTAATTGTAAACTACTTATGTCATAGGGAAGGTGTTGAAAATATTTACAACGTAGAAATAGTGTAATAGAGCTAAATTTATGAGCGGCGATGGGAATGAACTAGTTGCGATCCATATCATACGCGGCGTGAAAATCACTATCTATCGGTATAATGTATTTAATAAAATGTAATAAAAGGGGGCAGGAAGTGCTAGCTAACGAGCGAAAAGATACAATTAAAGAAGTATTCTAAAAGCGGGTACAGCCATCCTTTTTTCTATTGATTGGCTCCTTTGTAACTAGACAAACTCGAAATTTTTCGAGTTTGTCTATAGTTTGAAACCTTCTACTCCATTTTGAGAGTAGAAGGTTTTTTGTATTGTGCGTTCATTATTTTAATTGTAATCGTTTGTTCATGCTCCGTTCATTTTCAGTTCATGTTCTGTTCATTTAGCCGCTATATGCTAAGGATGTGAAAAGAAATAGGAGGGGTTTTAAGATGAACCTAGCTATAAAAGAAATGAAGAAAAATAAAGTACGATTTTTAATTTTAGGCTCCATTGTATTTTTGGTAAGTTTACTAACCTTTATTATATCGGGTTTAGCTAATGGTCTATCGCAAGACAATGCTGCGCTCATTAAAGATTTACCAGCGGGGCAATTTTACATGAATGAGGATGCAGATGAAACATATAATCTGTCACGAATAGACAGCACTATCCAACAAAATATATTAAACGAACAAAAAGATGCTGTCGCATTTTCGATTCAAATGGGCTTTATTAATGATGCGGCAGAGAAACAGCAAAGCGTTGCCTTTGTCACAGCGACCGATTCTCCATTCTTTGCCAATGTGAAGCATGAGGAAATTATTTTAGATAGCTCTTTAAAGGATAAAGGAATAAAAATAGGCGACACAGTAACGAATAATCAATTTAGCGGTAAGTTTATTGTCAAAGATTTTGTCGAGCAAAAGAAATATAGTCATGCGCCAGTAGCTTATATTAGCATGGAGGATTATAAAGAAATTTATCGTGTCGATGACATGCAATTAGTATTCGCACCAAATGCAGATGCTTCACAAGCGTATACAGGCTTACAAGCATTTTCAAAAAGTGATTTTTTAAATACGATTCCTAGTTATAACGCAGAACAAATGTCGTTGAATATGATTGTGTGGTTTTTAGTTGTTATTAGCGGCATGTTGTTTGCAATCTTTTTCTACATGATGAACGTTCAAAAAATTGGTTTATACGGTATTTTAAAAGCAATCGGTTTAAAAACAAGTAAGCTCTTTAAAATGATTTGGACGCAAATGCTCGTGATTACTGTTATTTCACTTATGCTATCGATTGCACTAAGCCAACTCTTTAATCAATTTGCACCACAAGGAATGCCATTTAGTTTAAGTTTAGCAACGACAACGCAATTGTCGGTAGTATTCCTTATTATTGGATTTATTGGTGCAACGATTTCAGGTCTTCAAATTAAAAAAATTCAACCATTACAAGCGATACAGCAAGGAGAGGTCTAATATGACGCTATTTACAATGGAGAATGTTAGAAAAACGTTTACCAATGGTGAAGTACAAGAAGAAATATTAAAAGGCATTAACCTAACCCTTAAAGAAGGTGAGGTAACGGCATTAGTTGGTGCTTCGGGCTCTGGTAAAAGTACACTGCTGACAATTGCTGCAGGTTTGCAACCTACAACGGATGGTCAAGTGATGTTTGAAGGGAAAAACTTGACGACATTGAGTGCCGAGCAAGTACGCCAAGTACGTGCAAGTAAATTTGGCTTTGTCTTTCAATTTGCACATTTAGTACCTTTTTTAACAGTAGAAGAACAGCTTTTACTGATGCTTGAGGTAGCTGAATCCCCATTAAAGAAACGAGAGCAGCAAATCGAAGTAGAGCGGGTCTTAAATTTAGTAGGAATGGAACATCGGAAAGATGCCTATCCTTCATCATTATCAGGTGGAGAGAAACAGCGTGTTGCCATTGCGCGCGCAATTATTCATAAACCGAAAGTGCTCTTTGCGGATGAGCCAACAGCAAGCTTAGATTCAAAAAGATCAAAGGACGTCATGGAGTTAATTCGTGAGCTAACAAAAACATTAAACATTACGACTTTAATGGTGACACATGATGAAGAAATGCTTGCCTATACCGATCAAGTCGTAAAAATGAATGATGGTAAAATTTTGCAAAATGTAAATAAATAAGGTTGGAAAAGAAGTGTTAGATTGACGCAATGTTAATCTAACACTTTTTGTTGTCTGTGATAATCAACACTTGTTCCTGTTGTTTTGTGTAGGTGACATAAGTTAATGCTCTTGGATAGGAACTAATATTTCACATAAGTGATGATCAACCATTTGCAAAGTGTATCTTTCGATTATTGGTTCATGTCTAATGGCTAGATGATGTTTTTCTATTTCTGAAAAAACATTGCCCCAAAATTCGCTGACAGCTTCTGTTGTATGGTCGAGCAAGAACACTGCGTATTTTCCACCTTTAAATGTACCGACTTGAGCAGGTTTTGTTACATAAAAATCTTGCGGAATACAAATGCAAACATCATAACGACATTGTTCTTTCGGTGTAATGTCTGGGTTATCTTGCGGTATTCCGAAAATGGGGTTATGGCTTAATTGTTCTTGATTTTGTACCCACTGTTTAAATGATTCCATGAGCACTTTGTTTTGTGTCTCACCATATTCACCTACGTTTCTGAAAAAGGCAATTTTTGTTGGTGCTAATTCTTCTATCGTTAATTTCATTAATCCCTCTCCCTTCCTAAGTAAAGGTAATATGATAAAAAATTTTTCTCAAGGTATTTTTGAGGGCATAACGATAGTATTTTTCGTGTTGACTAAGTCATACCATCTTAATAGGGGGGATACGTGTTGAGAAGGAAAGGGCTTATTGCTGGAATGGTTATTTTAGTTATCGTGACATGTAGCTTTGCCTTTAAAATTTTTGCTGACGATCGTTCTGGCAATAAAGGACAGCAGGAATTTATTGCAACGAAAGAGGAGACAAGTATTGCAACTTTGAAAGAAAAATTGAATGAACGATATGTGGGTGTCGATGTGAAGACGACTGCAAAGAAAGAATTGGTGTTACAAGTCGTGGCGGATGAAGAACGTTTTAATTTTGTGAAAAAAGAGATAGAGCCAATTGCTGAAAGTGTTATGGCAACTTCTTTCCTGAAGGATTATACAATTGTTTTTGAAAGATGGGAACTTACCTCTGTGAACAATAAAAACATACAAATAGATAAAGAATTAAGCTCTTTTTTTAAATTGATTGTGGAAGGCCTAAAAGAGTTTGACGTATTTAAAAGCATATCGACAGATCACCAAACTTTTATTATTATTCAAACTTCAATCAGTGGTTCTGGAAAAGAGGCGCAACAAATGGCATTGGCAATGGCAGAGGCTGTAAATGGGGTTTTGCATACTGAAGAACGAAAAGCGCTAGCATCAAAAAATATCTATACTATTAAAGTAGTGAATTCGCAAGGAGAAATGTTAATTGAGTAACATCGTGAAATTGTGTAAGAATTGTTTGAGTGCCAGTCACCCACACAATTCTCACACAATTCGGTGGCTAGGGAATAATTCCCTTTAGCACTGTGTGTTTCGCATGCCTTTAGCCTTAATAGGCTAAAGACTTAGTCGCTATCTTCTATTTATTAAAAATAGGTCTTTATTATAATTTTCTATATTTTACATATATTTATAGATTTGTAGATAGAGAATTGAGTACACTGAATTTATGAGTTGAAGGGGGAAAGAGAAATGAAGAAAACAATTTTAGCTGGAGCTCTAAGTATTGCGTGTTTTACAGGGGGGTTTGGTATACAAGCATATGCGAATGGTAATGAAGCAGTTGCAAACATTATTCATCCAAAACAGGTCGTTGCAGCGACAAATCAAGTGCAATCCATGTCGTATCAAGATGTTTACAAAATGCTATTACTTTCTAAGCTAGGCTTTGACAATGATGAGTTGACTTTAGTAACAACTAAAAATAGCATTACTGTGAAAATATCGCTAAAGGCAATTATGGATACTTATGCGGATGGGACAAACTTATTCCCTGAAGGCGAAAAAGCATTACAAGAAAACTTAGCCGAGTTTAAAAAACTGTTCGGTGATGCGATTCAAATGAAAATTACACAATCAGGCAATAGTTTCAAGGTTGAAATCTTTACAGCAGGGAAATGGGAAGCTGCAAGTAAAGAAGATATGAATGATTTAATGACGGTATTTAATCGTGCAGATTTAGATTTAAGACCAGGTGGATATTTCACAGATGCGATTGGCCATTGGGCTGAAAGCTACATCCAATTGCTTTATCAAGGAGGAATTGTCACGGGCACTACGGATACAACCTTCAATCCGAATGGACAAGTAACCCGAGGTCAATTAGCAGCAATGATTTTCCGTGCTTCAGGATTGGATGTAAATGAAGATTATGAAGGCCCAGCTTCTTACAAAGATATGCAAGGATTTTGGGGTGCAAAAGAAGTAGCCATTTTACAAGAGTATGGCTTACTTGAAATTTTTGATGGTGATTATTTTGAGCCAAACAAGCCTGCGACACGTGAGGAGATGGCACATGTAACAGCAAGCTATCTAGAAGCAATGGACTTTAATGTAGCAAGTGCCAATAAAAATAATACCTTTACAGATAAAAATGAGATGCGCAAGGAAGCGGTTGAGTCAATCGGATTATTACAGCAATTAGGAATTATTGAAGGAGCCAATGGAAAGTTTAATCCGAAAGGTAATCTAACACGTGCCCAGTTTTCAAAAATTTTAACACTTACGTTGATGACGGCGAGTGAAGAATAAAAAGTGCCCTACAGAGTGCCAGGCACTCACACAATTTACGACAATTCACTAAGTAAAAATCCACTTCGAGTTCTACGGCTTATTTTGTGCCGACGGAAAGCAAGGTGGATTTTTTTCGTTTAATAAAACGTGATCTTCCTTATCCTACGAATACATGGAACATATAGCTTAAAAAATAGCCTAATAGGATATAAGTAAGGAAGGCTTTTAAAGTCACTGTTTGTACATGATGCATAATAAATTCTGAAATACTAGCTGAGCCGATTAAACCAATGGATAGCCCCATCAATATGCCTTGTGCCCGTATTGATAAATCCCAATATTGCCCAACCAAAATAAACGCTATAAAGAAAATGGAAAACAGGATGAAATAAAGAACTAGTTTCCATAGCTTTGCACTTTGAGACAGAAACGCCGTAGTTAGTGCAAACCCCTCTGGCAGATGATGGAGAATCATGGAGGCTGTAATAGTAATACTTAGCGCAGAATTTCCGAGTAAGTTTCCTATTGTGAGACTGATAGGGATGGTATGGATGACCATTGCAATGGCAAGTAAGGAAACAGAGGAGTTTTGATAATTAGTAGGATGAAAAAAACTATGGAGTAGTTGAAACACTAAATAGCCAATAACAATACCTAGTATAATGCCAAATGACTTGTACATTTGAAAAGATGATGGGATGATGTCAAGAATAAGTAAACCTATTAAAAATCCACCACATAATAAAGATAAGCCTTGGGTTGTATGTTGAAAAAGCTTAGAAAAAACCCAAGCGATCGTTCCGCCTATGCTCACACTGAAAAATAGAAATCCTCCAAGTATCATTGCACTCAACTGCGAAATTCCTCCGCCCTCTAATAATCTGAAGTCCGTTTTACAAAATATATGCACTGTTAGGGTTTATATGAGGATGCGCTGTCAAAAATAAATAGCAAGATTATTTTTAAGCGACGCAACTCTAAAGACAGATACAAGCCAGCACGTACAAATGAAAAGGAACACAAGCAAAGTCCCTTTCATTTGTAGATCATCTGCCCTATTGGAAGACTTCTTCTATTGATTGTGCAATGGCGATACATTTTAACTTTTTATCTTTTGTATATTCAATTGCGCCAGCTCCGCCTAAATAAAATTTAATAGAAGGATACTGTGCTGCAAAATCCTCTAATTGTTGTAAAAGAGAGGGATGGGTTTCAAACGGTATTGTCGTTACGGCAGATAGTAGAACAATTTTAGGCTGAAATTTAGAAACGAGTGATTCAATTGCACCGATGGCAGGAGAACTTCCTATTAAAAATGATTTCCATCCAAGCAACATTGCTTGTAAAAGTAAAATATGGAGCGGAACTTCATGGTATTCTCCTGGCAAACATGCGCCCATAATGAGAGGAGCATCCTCTTTGTATTGATAGCTACGTCGAATCTGTACTAAATAATCACGTATCACCATTGTAATAACAGCTTCCTGATATTCGGACCATTCTCTTTTTTCCCAACGCATCCCTACTTCAAGTAATAAAGGTGTGACAACAGTAGATAAAAATTTTGGCAAGCCTAGTGCATAATGTGCTTCTTGCAGTATTCGATTAATCTCAATTTCATCACAATGAGCGCCTTTTTCTAAAAGAAGAAACACAAAATCGTTCATTTCAGCATGAACAGGTGGGACACTCGTTTCTATTGGCTGTTCTTCTGGCTGCATCGTTTTTACAACGTTGGCAGCTTGTTTTATAGAATATCCTTGTTCGGATAGTTTTCGTACCTTTAACAATATTTGAATATCTTTTTCAGTGTAGACTCTATGGCCATTGTCTAGGCGCTGTGGCTCAACAAGTTGATAGCGTTCTTCCCACTTTCGAATCACTTGCTTAGAAAGACCAGTTACTTCAGAAACTTGTTTAATATTATAGTGCCATGTTGTTGAATTGACAGATGTCATTGTTCGTCAACCCTCTTTCCAGTTTGAAAAGTATCGAATTATCATAACCATTATACTGTAGGTTTATTAAGAGCGAAAATCAAACCTATAGTCATATTTTAACGGATAAAAAGTGATTTGTATAACTATTGTATAATTCAAAGTTAGAAGAGTTTGACATAAGTTGAATTTTCATGCTATATAAGTACTATACAAAATTTACGATTGGGGTGGTACATATGGCTAAATGGTGGAAACGAAAAAAGGCACATGCCAAAGATGACATGTTTAGTTTGCAAAGCGAGTTTAAACCAATAATTGAATTGTCCGATATGCCAGAGTTAGAAATGCAGATGGTGTTGATTGGACTTAATGCACAAGATCTTTACATAATCAAAGCTTGTCAGCCATTTGTTCGCGCCGGTATAGAAGATGTAACGGCTATCTTTTATCAAAACATACTCGCGGTGCCTTCATTGCGTCAAATCATTGAAGAACGTACCCAAATCGAGCGTTTAAAGAAATTGTTAGGTAACTATTTAATTGCGATGTTTGATGGTGTTTTTAATGCGGAAGCAATTGAAAGAAAAAGAAAGCTTGCTCGAATGCATTTTACAATTGGCTTAGAACCCAAATGGTATATGGGGACGTTTCAACATATCCAAGAGGCAATTGTAACTTTGATTGTTAAAGACATGACAGAACCTGCATTGCGGGAGCAAATAATGCTCACTGTATCAAAATTAATTAATCTTGAGATGCAAATTGTGTTAGAAGAATATGAAAAAGAAAATGTTAAAATAAGAAATAATCAATACAATCAAATTAAAAATGAGCTAAAAGAAAAGATTTCTTTAATCAGTCAAGATTTAGCAAATTTAACTGAAGAAACGAATACGTCAATCGATGAAGTAGATGAACAAACTGCATTGATTGCTCAAATTATAGAACAAAATGTGGAAACCGTGCATCTGATCAACCAAGATGCAAACGTCGGAAATCAGCATGTAATGAGGCTGGAAGAAGAGATGCGACAGATTTCTAGTAGTACAGCAGAAATGGGTACATTAATTGGCAATTTAAAACAGTCCTCGGATCGCATTATAGATATTGTATTGCTGGTAAAGACCATAGCTGACCAAACAAATTTGCTTGCATTAAATGCCTCTATAGAAGCGGCGAGAGCCGGTGAGCATGGCAAAGGATTTGCAGTAGTCGCACAAGAAGTCCGTAAGTTGGCTGAACAATCCAAGCAATCTGTTGAAGAAATTACCAAGCTTGTCCAAACATCGACCTCTCTAACAATGCGTGCAGTTGATATGATTGATTGTATTGAGGGACGTGTAGCAGATGGCGTTGGTGCTGCGCTCGAAACCCAAACTAAATTTCAAGATATTTTGCAAGCTATTGTGAAAAATGAACAGTTAATTGTTCAAGTAGAAACAGATGTGAAAAATTTAGAAAAGGTCATTAGCTCAATTGGGAATGAGACACGAACGGTGGCGAGTACAGCAGATAGTTTATACCAGACAGCGATGCATTTATAATGACCAATTGATACGCATAAAAATAACTACAATAGAACGGTCGCATTTACTGCAGATTGTTCTATTTTTTTATGTTGGGAATGAAGAACTGTATTTTTAATTGTTTCAAAAGTACGGTTAACAGGAATAAATAGGTAACGTAAAAGAAAAGCGAGGTATATCACGAATTGACTAGCTATATAGTAGCTTAAATACTTTTATAAGGGGAGATGACGATGAAATGGGCTGCACTGGCAAGCTATTTACTGATGATTCTCATCAATGTTGTAGCAAGTACAATTGGTATTAATGGCAAAACGACAGGAGAAATATCAAATCAACTGCAAGTATTGTTTACGCCAGCAGGTTACGTTTTTTCTATTTGGATTGTTATTTATGTGCTATTAGGCATATGGCTACTACTCCAGTTGTTTTCAAAGACAGTCATTCGTGACTCGTCCATTCTCAGTCTTGTAACGTCAACATGTCTGTATAATATTGCTTGGCTCCTATGTTGGCATTATGCATTTTTTGCATTATCCATTGTCATGATGATTGGTCTGCTTGTTAGCTTAATTTTCATTTACTCAAGTTATCCTAAAGGAGATTATCGTTTTGCAGGAAGATTGCCTTTTTCTATTTACTTAAGTTGGATTAGTGTAGCCTTAATGGCGAATATCAGTTTTGTGCTTACATACTATCAATGGGATGGTTTCGGCATCTCTGCTGTATGGTGGGCAAATATACTGCTATTTGTTGCGACATGTCTGGCTATTTATATTCGCTACGTAGAAGTAGATATTTTCTTCCCATTGGTTATTATTTGGGCATTTATCGGCATTGCTGTTCAAAATGGAGTAGATGCAGGAAGCGTATTTTACATGCCTATTTTCTATAGTGTCGTCCTTGTTATATGGATTTTCATAGGAAAGCGGCGCTCCCAAAGAAGTAATGTAAATTGACTGGAGCAAACAGCATGGCAAGGCATTTGTTCTATTTTTTTTCTTATACGAATATAGTGGCTATTAAGTGCTGAAATAGCAGGAATGCGATGCATTAAAAAGGGAGGACTACACACGTGCTAGCATATAAAGTCGTGACAACGATTGACGAGCTAGAGTCGTATAAGGAAACTTGGTCTGCAATACTTGAACGTCAACAAAACGATAATCCATTTATCGAATATGAATGGATTTCTACATGGTGGAAGATCTTTGGGCAAGAAGAGAATGTGGAAATTTATATTGTTGAGCATGATGGGGAAGCTGTAGCCTTTTTCCCTTTTGTGCATGTCATACGTTTTGGGAGTATCCATCAATTTAGCTTTTTAGGACAAGGATTGGCCTCTTATATGGAGGTGATTGCTGATAAAAAATGGAATGAACAGGCTCTGCAATATGTATTAAAAGAAATGATAAGTCAATTTACACGAGTTGTATTCTTTTTCCATGGTTTGCTCGAAAGTAAAGATACATCTCAAATGCTAGAACAATATACATTAGAACGCCAATTGCCTCATTCGGTTTTTCGTGTAGTCACACCGTATATAGATTTTAAAACGATTGACTTGCCAGATTTTCTAAAGAAACATAAACGAAAGTTTAAGAGTATTCATCGCAGAGAGAAGCGATTAAAAAAATTTGGTCAAGTAACATTTCAAAGAGTGCATAATGGGAATTTAGATAACATGTTTCGCTTATTTGAAAGAAGATGGCGAAAGAAAATGGATACGAGTGGATTTACGCAAGAACGGACACGGGCATTTATTGAACAGCTTGCACGACAACAAAATGAGGCACTTCGTTTAAAAGTGCATAGTCTACAATTTGAAAAAATTTGGATTGGATTTACCGTAGATATTTGTTGTCGGGGAAGAAATTTTTGTCACGCGATGGGGCATGAGCCTGATTTCAATCTGTTTGGACCAGGACGTTTAATTGAGAAGGAAAATATGCTAGAAGCACATAATGCAAATTTAAAGCTCTATGATTTTGGTAGTGGATATGAGCCATATAAGTTTGAATGGTATACCCATTTAGATTTTACAAGAAAATTTATAATGAGTACGACAGGTATGAGGGAGCGTGCGTTGCGTAATGTAATCGTGTTACATGAAACGATTTTAGCCATATTGAAAACAAATCGCAAAATTGTAGAATGGAAACGCAATACATTAGGAGAAATACGCTATTTTTTAACGAGAGCAAATATGAATGAATGGCTAACGATGTTAAAATGTAAAGTAATGAATGCGCACCTTATTACGATTTATTACTTAGAGAAAAAAAGTTATGACAACAAACCAATCTTTCATGAAATAGCTATCCAATCCGTACTCGAACACAATCAGCGTACGGAGATCCTTGCGAATTATTTTAAAGGCTATAAGCTATTTGGACAAAATAATCAGGAAATTGCATACTTACGTCATGATAAATGGATTCGTGAGGAAGCGGTAGGTTTTTTGCAGGAACTGCCTTTAAATACTACATATATTAAAAATTACGAACTACCAAAACTCCATCTTATTGTTAATGAAGTGCAGCGAGAAGGCCGAGCAATTAGTACGTCTGCTAAATGGTTTGAATGGCGAAAACGGAAACAGTTGACTGCATTAGGATTCCAACGAGTAGAGCATGTATGGATGCATCAACTGTTTAAATGGAAAAAGGTCTATCGCCAACAAACTAAATGGGGAAAGTATTTAGCATATCAAGGACGCAAGTTAGAACATGGGTGGCATTTAACATTATTATCTCTTCTCCTATAACAAAAAATCCTTAGCATCTTCATAGATGCTAAGGATTTTTGCAGTCAGTTTGAGTTAAAAGTGAATGCCTGGCTTGTCAATTAGCTTACAGCCTGTGCCGTATTTTGCTTTTAAAGCTCCTTTGAAGTTTGTTTCCTCAAGCTCTGGGAAAGTCTGTTTCCATAATTCAAACACATTATGGTTTGAAGCTGTACCATCTTTTGTTAAACGAACAATATGGAAACCATATTCATCATTGCAACGTGTTAATGGACGATTTTCTCGTACTGTAATAATACGACCGCTTTCCGTTATTTGATAAAGTTCTTCATACCCCGCTATTGCGCGGCTTTCTTCATCCAAACTAGCTGTTTGAACTTGTGCTTTACTAACAGTTTCTTGTTTTTCAGCAGGCGCTTCTGTTTTATTTTCTTCAGGAAGTTGTTCGACGATTATAAAATCTTTGTTGGAAGCTTTATCACTCATCGTCGCCATAACGTTCAGAATGGAACCTACATAATGCATTGGTTGATCATTACCATCTTCATATACGAAAATATTATAGTCGGTTTTATTAATCTTTTTCATAATAATATTTCCTGTAGTAATCGTAAAACCGATGAATTTGTTTTTATTAAGTGCTTGTAGTGCTTGTTGTTTTGTTAAAGTCATTACTAAATCTCCTAAAAAATTGTTTTTTCTATTTTACCATAAAATAAGTTGTGCTGTTTTTAAAGTCAATTGCTATACAATTTATTAGAAAAAATATTATTTTCAGAAAAAACGTAAAGTGTGCTTTACAAGGAATGCGGGCGTAAAGTATACTTTACGTAAAGTTAACTTTACATCTAGGGACGGTGAATTATGGAACAACGAATAAAAGAACTAAGAGCATCATTTGGTTGGACACAAGAGCAGTTCGCTGAAAAACTCGGTGTCTCGAGGCAAACGATAATTTCTATAGAGAATGGTCGTTACAATCCATCTTTAGAGCTGGCGTATAAAATCGCAAAGTCATTTCAACTAACTATTGAAGAAGTATTTATTTTTGAGAAAGGTAGTGATTAACATGGCGTTGGAACAAATGTTAGGCTTTTTAGGTATAGTGCTTGGAATTTCGGGTGGTCTTTTTGGACTTTGGTGGGGACGTAAAATGGCTGCACGCAAAAATGGACTTGATGAAAGATATGAAAAAATAACAGTACATTCGCTAGCAAATGGTTGGAAAATAACAGTTGTTTTCATCTATTTGTTATTTCTGTTAGTAATAGCAGGTGTTCAATTATCGACTGCACAAGTTTTAGGCACTCTTTTATTAATTCATATGGCGGGATGGGCATTTTCCACACTTTATTATCATGTAAAATATTAATGCCAAGTAACGGAGCATAAGATTGAAAGGAGCATGATTAACAGTGCAACATCAATTTACGATGAATTTATCGTGGTCGCAAGGAAGAAATGGCACGGGCAATTTAACTGCTACTAATTTAAATACGATTGTTTCTATTCCTCGGGAAATGAATGGACCAGGAATAGGAACAAATCCGGATGAAATGCTATTAGGTGCTTCTGCAACTTGTTATTTAATTACCTTTGCCGCATTACTCGAAAACGCAAAAATACCAGTAGTGGCATTGTCGATGGAGGCACAAGGATTTGTGGATGTAACGAACGGTGTTTTTACATATGAAAAGATCGTTCATAAACCAAATGTAAAAGTTCAACAACTAACCGAACGTGAAGAAAATCGTATTTCTCGTCTAGCGCAAAAAGCGGAACAAACTTGTATGATTAGTAAAGCATTAAAGGGCAATGTGCACATTGAATGTCAGCTTCAAATAGAGCACACTTCTGATTGTCCATAATCAACTGAATACTTTTACTATAGAGGAATTATGCCAGAAGTTTTTCTGGTGTAATTCCTTTTGTCATATTTGCATGGTATTTGCTTTGTCTGAAATAGTTCTATAAATGAGTGAAATGAATATATAAAGTTAAGCACTAAAAAAATGAAAAGGATGATGTATTGCACGTACAGACAGCTGAGACACTCACATTTTATGGTCAGTATGGAAAACGAATTTTTGATATAGTTGGGGCATTTATATTATTACTTATGACCTTTCCTCTAATGCTAGGTGTATTCCTCCTATTACTTTTAACGACTGGACGCCCCATCTTTTTCAAACAAATTCGTACGGGTTATGATCATCAACGTTTTATCATTTGGAAATTAAGAACGATGACCGTACAGGCAACACCCGTCAATTTGCCTGCAATAAGTGCGGAAGGTATACCCGATGATTACTTTTTTAAAACTGACCAAGATACGCGCATTACAAAGATAGGAGCGATACTTCGTAAGTTAAGTATCGATGAAATTCCACAGCTTTTAAATGTCTTAAAAGGTGATATGAGTATTGTTGGACCGAGGCCGGAAGTACCAGCGATCACCAATAGTTATAGTGCGTTACAGGCACGTCGTTTGGAAGTAAGACCAGGTTTAACAGGGCTTGCACAAATAAACGGACGCTCCAATATATCACATGGACAAAAAATTTCGTATGACATTCATTATGTCGATAACATATCGTTTTGGGGAGATTTCAAAATTGTTGTAAAAACCCTTTTTGTTGTGTTCGCTCGAACAGGTGCTTACTAAATAAATGCAGGAGGTGACGGATACTGAATATTGTTCAATTAATAACAAGGATGGATAAAGTAGGGGGCGCTCAAAAACATGTGGAGGCGCTTGCCATTAAGTTAAAGCAAGATGGCCATGGTGTGACGATTGTGACAGGTACTTACGATGCAACATTATGGCGCTTACAGGATGAGCAAATTCATGTCATCAGTATCCCGGTCATGCAGCGGGCCATTCATCTAACTAAAGATATTCAGGCGCTTTGGCAATTACGTGCTATTTTTAAAAAAATACAGCCTGATGTCATTGCGGCACATTCTTCCAAAGCGGGTGCCATTGGACGGATTATTGGGCGCTTGTTACGCATCCCGACGATTTTTACTGCGCATAGTTGGAGTTTTACAGAAGGGGTGCCGCAAAAAAAACAACGAATATATCGTCAGCTTGAAAAAACGGTTCAGCCTTTAACAACCAAAATTATTACCGTTTCGGATTATGATCGTAAGTTGGCATTAACGAGAGGCATTGCACCTGCTCATAAAATGATGACGATTCATAATGGCATTGAACAATTAGAGACACCCGAAATAGCAGCAAGAGGAACGAATGAACATCCTTTAATTGTAATGGTTGCTCGTTTTGAGGCCCCAAAAAGACAAGATTTATTGGTGCAAGCTTTGTTGGAGTTAACGGACATTCCTTGGCACCTACAATTGATAGGGGATGGTTCTTTACGACCGCAAGTAGAAAACTATGTGAAAGATAAAGGTTTATCAGAGCGCATATCGTTTTTAGGTAATCAATTAGATGTCTCGCCATTGCTTGCCCAAAGTCAAATTTTCGTCTTGTTATCAGACTGGGAGGGGTTGCCTATTTCGATTATTGAAGCAATGCGAGCAGGGCTTCCTATTATCGCTACGAATGTTGGCGGGGTCAATGAATTAGTAACGGATGATGACAATGGATTTTTAATTCCACGTGATGATCACAGCCTGCTAAAAAATAGGTTGCAACAGCTTTTAACCAATCCAGCACTATGTGAAAAAATGGGTGATGCTAGTGAACGTCGCTTTTTACGGAACTTTACGTTTTCTCCTATGTACCAGAAAACCGTATCAATCTATGAGCAGGCTGTTTTAAAGTTTGCTAAGAAAGGTGATTAAATTGCAACTAATTCGCATAAGAACTGACGATGAACTTGTGTTTTATAAGAAGATATGGGACGGCATTTTAGCGAATGAACACAATGATAATCCATTTATTGAATTTACATGGTTTTATAACTGGTGGATCACCGTTGGAAAAAAAGAACGAGTCGAGTTGTATGCTGTGCAAAACAATGGAGACATTATCGCATTTGTGCCATTTACAGTACAGCTGCAATGGGGCGTACGGATATATGCCTTTACAGGAGAAACTATCGCCCATTATACAGGCATTGTTGCAAGAAAGGCGTGGCAATTACCTGTAATAGCGTTTGTCATGGATGAGCTCATCAAAAAACATCGCCATGTCGTTTTTACTTTTCACGGGTTACTAGAAAGTAAAGACTCGTCAAAAGCCATTGAACAATATTTCGTTGAAAGGCAAATGCGCCCACATATTTTCCGAGCTGTCACACCATATCTTGCCTTTCGCGAAGTCGATTTTCATAGCAATTTCAATCAACACAATACGCAACATGCTGTCGAGCAACGGGAAAAAAAGCTACGGAAATTCGGTTCTCTACGTAGAATGGCCCCTACACAAGAAGAACTACGGCAGCTATTTCATTTATATAATCGCCGCTGGGCAAAAAAAATAGCTCCAAATGGTTTTGCAAAAGGCAAGCAACAAGATTTTTTTGAACAGCTTTTGACTGTGAATGGAGAAGCGATGCGCGTAGAAGTAGATGCGCTAGCTTTTGACAATCAATGGCTTGCTTTTACCTATGGCATTAGCTGTCGAGGACGATATGTAACGTATGCTGTCGGACATGAGCCGAACTTTGCTAGTTTTGGGCTGGAACATATATTGAATCAGTCAACAATAAAGCGCACATTTACAGAAAACTATCGACTGTACGATATGGCGATCGGCTTGGAGCCTGCCAAATTAGAGTGGCGCTCTGGCATTGATTTTACAAGACGTATCATCGCTAGTAGTAAAACGAAACGAGCTAAGTTATTGCTTAGTCGATTTGTATGGAAGCAACGTTTCAAGGAGATGTGGGAAAGTAATCATCCCTTCGTAGAAAGGACCCGTCATACATTTGCACAATTACGCTATTTAGGAAAGTATGGGAAAGGGAAAGATTGGCTAGAATATGGACAACAATTCGTTGAAAAGTTTGTTCGTTTGAAGCGAGTGGAATTGTACGAGTTATCCCCAGATGATCGGGTCATTCCGCAACAACCAGTAGGGGAGTTGTTTGAGGAAATGACGATGCAAGAGGCAATGCAAACCGATCAACAAGAGCTTATTACTTTACTCTATCAAGGGTACACCATTTATAAAGATTCCTTTGCACAAACGATGAAGCCAGCATTTGCGCTACATACGGAAACTTTACGTGTGGATGCAATGGATATTGTGGAACCTTTGCCAAAGCAAACTTATTTTTTAGCCTACAATCTCTATAAAAATATAGAGGTTGTGACGGCATTTATGCAAAAAATAAAGCCCAATCAAACACTTTGGATGACAGCAAGTTTTTGGCAATGGCGAAAACGCAAACGTCTGCAGCAAATCGGCTATAAACGTATTTCTCGAATGAAGCATTTTAAATGTGCTCGTTATGAGCGCAAGCATGTAGAAAACTACACAGAGAATGGGGGCGATGTTCATTCTATCCATTAGAAGTAAGCGATGGAATATCGCGATGCAGCATATTTATTTTGCAGAAAAGCTAGCAAATACTCGACAGTCCATGAAGCTAGTTTGTCACACACATTCACTTGTTCCGAGCCGTAAGCTTGCTAAGCGTGAGGCGGTTCATATCCCCTTAACAGGTTATGAGTGCGCGATGTATTCAGCACTTTCGAAAAACAATCGCAAACTGCTACGGCGTGCACAGGAAGAGGAATATCAAGTATTTTTATATAAAGAGCCTTCGGATGACAACTTACGCGTTTTTCAGCAATTTTATAATGATTTTGCTAAAAGGAAAAAAATTGAGCAAATTACGAAATCTCAAATGGAAGCCATCGTACTTTTAAATCAAAAAAATGCTTTGCTATTGTCAGAAGTACGGAGTGTTTGTGGACAAACATTATGCTATCGACTGGATATTGTCCATGCGCAAAAGGCGATGTCGTATTATGTAGCGACATGCAATGCTATAGCGTTGCCTACACATTTAACTCGCCCTATACGTTATGCCAATCGATTTTTATTATGGCATAATTTAATGTATTTAAAGCAGCAGGGATATGTGCTGTATGATATGGGCGAGCTAACAAATGTCGAAACGATTCGTCAATTTAAAATGAGCTTCGGTGGACAAGTTGTGAACGTCTATTCGGGCTACATCGCACAATCGAAAATGAGTGCGTTGTTATTGGGCGTGCAAAAGTGGAGAAAATAGCAAGCAACAAACATCACGGTGGTTTAGTAATTTCATTGGATTTTGAGCTGAATTGGGGTGTCCATGATACATATAGGCATGGACAATATAATAAAAATTTATATGGTGTACGACAAGCTTTACCGAAAATCCTGATGCTGTTTAAGCAATACGAAATTCATGCGACATGGGCTACGGTAGGCTTATTGTTTGCAGAATCCAAGGGAGAAATGGCTCACTACTTGCGGGGCATTCCAGTGAAATATAAACAGATGCGCTATGCAGCTCATTCACAGCTTGTAAAAGTTGGGGAAAATGAGCAAGAGGACCCTTTACACTTTGGTAAATCATTAATTGAAAAAATTATGGATACACCACATCAGGAAATTGGCAGCCATACGTTTTCCCATTTTTATTGTTTAGAAAGTGGACAAACAGCCATGGACTTCAGTGCGGATTTACACGCAATGCGCACAATTTGTGATGGTTATATTGAACCGATGAAGTCAATCGTCTTTCCGCGTAATCAAGTGAACGAAGACTATTTTGCGGCTTGCCAGCAAGCAGGATTTATTTGCTATAGAGGCAATGAGCTACATGAATTATACAGTCCGAAAAAGTTCACTAGAAAAGATCGCTTAACATTAGGTCCTAGAAAGTGGCTAGATAGTTATGTGAATTTAACGGGCAATCATATGGTACGACTAGAAGAGATGAAAGACAATTCATTTATTAATGTTCGAGCGAGTGCATTTTTAAGACCCTATAACAGTCTGTTGCGCGCATTTGAAAAACGCAAAATACAACGAATTAAAGAAGGTATGCTTGCTGCTGCAAAGGAAGGGGCTTTTTATCATTTGTGGTGGCATCCGCATAACTTTGGAAAACATACAGAAAAAAACTTGGCGATGCTTGAGGAGCTTTTGCAATATTATCAACAATTACAAAAAGATTATCAATTCCAAAGCTATTCGATGCATGAGGTCGCCATGCTATGTAAAGTCAGCAATAACATTTCTGAATAGAGTGTTATTGCTTTTTTGTATTCAGGGAATTTTCTGTGAATAAAAGGGAAATTACCTGTGGATGACGAAGATGTAAGTTGCTTACTATAAGAAGGCTTGGTAGTGTAGTTGCCTTCTAAAATGTAGCAATGAGCAGTCGAAGCAGACGCAGTATGCGTTTATACATAGACAAAGGGGAGTTAGGGATGACGCAAAAGCAACAAAAGCCAACTTGGATTCAAAATATTTCTCAATTAGTGACGCTTGCAAGTGACAAGAAGGGCCCCCGTGTACGCGAAGAAATGCGAGAACTCGGGATTATCGAAGGAGGAAGCGTGTGGATTGAAGATGGTGTTATTCAAGATCTCGGCACGACACGCGATATGATTTTGAAATATTTACCACGTGCAGAGGAAGCGGAGATTATAGATGCAACGGGGAAAATTGTAACGCCTGGATTAATTGATCCGCATACCCATGTCGTTTTTGGCGGTAGCCGTGAACATGAATTTGAGATGCGTTTAGAAGGTGCCAGCTATATGGACATTATGAATGCTGGAGGTGGCATTCATGCAACAACTCGAAAAATGCGCTCGTTGACAGAGGAGCATATTTTCAATCAAACGACTAGACGCTTGGACTTATTTTTACAGCATGGTGTCACAACATTGGAAAGTAAAAGTGGCTACGGCTTAGATGTGGAAAACGAGTTAAAGCAATTACGGGTAATGCAACGTTTGCAAAAAAAGCATCCAATGGATATCGTACCAACCTTTATGGGCGCACATGCAGTGCCCGAGGAATATCGAGACAATCCTGAGCGCTATGTTGATTTAGTTATTAATGAAATGATTCCTGCAGTCGTGCAAGAAAATCTTGCGAAATTTATCGATGTATTTTGTGAAGTAGATGTTTTTACACCGGAGCAAGCACAACGTATTTTATTGGCGGGTAAGGCACATGGGCTTATCCCCAAAATACATGCCGATGAAATGGCAGAAAATCAAGGTGCGCATGTTGCGGCAAAAGTAGGTGCGATATCAGCCGAGCATTTATTAAAAGTATCGGATGATGGGATAGAAGAGCTTGCTAAATCGGGTGTGATGGCGTGCTTATTACCAGCCACAGCATTGTATTTGGGGGAACAACCAGCCCGTGCTCGAGACATTATTGATGCAGGTGTGCCTGTTGCCATTTCAACTGATTGTAATCCGGGGTCTTCGCCAACGATTTCGCTTCCACTAGTGATGAACTTAGCGTGTATCACTATGAAAATGACTCCGGCAGAAAGCTTATGTGCTGCGACCTATAATGCGGCTTGTGCGTTGCAAATTGAAGATCGTGTTGGCTCAATCGAAGTAGGAAAGCAAGCGGATATCGTGCTTTGGGATGTTCATAACCATCAAAAGCTGCACTATATTTTCGGTGTCAATCATGTGAAAAAGGTTTGGAAAAAAGGTGTAAGAGTGGTAGGGTAAGCTCTTTATCCAAATTGAATGGCAATCGGTTTAAAAATTGGATCAACTATGCAGTAGGTTCCGGTCATAAATAACAGAGAAGTTAGTAATAATTTGCTATAATAGAACAATGCTTATTACGCTTTAGCTAATAGGATAATGGATTAGAGAGGATTTTTATTATGACTATAAAACCAAAATTGCTCATTGTCGATGGCATGGCATTGTTATTTCGTTCTTTTTTTGCATCAGCTGCAATGGGGCATTTTATTCGTTTAGAAGATGGCACACCTACGAATGGTGCGCAAGGATTTGTGCGCCACGTATTGACAGCCCAATCAATTATGCGACCAACTCATTTAGCTATTTGCTGGGATATGGGTGCACAAACATTCCGCAATGAATTATATGATGGCTATAAGGCCAATCGCCCTGCACCACCTGAGGAAATGCTACCGCAATTCGATATGGCTAAAAACTTAGCCGCACAAATTGGCTGGCAAAACTTCGGCGTTGTCGGTATGGAGGCGGATGATTTAATCGGCTCGATGATTACAAAATGGCAAGATGAAGCTGATATTACAGTTATTAGTGGTGATAAAGATTTATTGCAATTGTTAACACCGACAACGCAAATTGCTTTTACGAAAAAAGGGTATACAGAGTATGATTTGTATACACATGCTCGCTTTAAAGAAGAGTATGGTATTGAACCGATACAATTTGCGCAAGTGAAAGCTTTTATGGGGGATACGAGTGATGGCTATCCTGGTGTGAAAGGCATTGGTCCAAAGCAGGCATTAACACTTATTCAAAACTACGGCTCGATTGACAATGTCATCAATTCCTTAGAGGAATTAAAGCCTGGTCAACGGACGAAAATTCAAGACAATCTTGATATGTTGAAGCTCTCACATGAACTTGCGACGATTCAAACAAATGTACCGATAGAAGCAGATTTTGCCCAGTTAGTCGTACCTAACTATGAGCAGCAGACATTTAAAGCAATCGAACAACGCGGCTATTCACTTATTGCGAAACAGGCTCGTTCATTGTACGCCCTTATTTAGGCGCTATTTTAACGAATTGCAATACTTTTGCGTTATTTTGAAAAAGAGCAGTACGAATTTGACTATCACGATTTTGACCGCCATTATCGTGAAAAATGAGCAATAGCGTATCATTATGGACTTCATAGCCTATAAGTGGTACCCAATGATAAGCAAAGGTAGATTTTTTATTGAACCATTGTAGGCTAAAATAACGGTCAAAACGCATGGCAACGGGGCGTCCTGCATCGATTTCTTGCAGCGCCTCTTTTAATGTACAGCTGCGTATATCCCATGTCGGCAACAGTTTTCGAAGATTATGAAGCAAACGCCATTTAAACAAACCAATTTTTGTGCCGCCGAGTTTTTGATAAAGCTCGTTTACTGATGGGGCAGACGTATTAACGTACTGCAGGATAACATGAATAGTTGTCGGCCCACAGGCAGAGTTACGATAATGCGGTGCAATGGATGAATCGTATTGTGATTTTCCTTGTAACGACAATTGCTGTTTCATAAATGGCCCCCTTCGGAAAAGTTATTGTTGAAAATGGTCGTCTTTTACATCATTATTTTTTTAGTAGCGCAGACCGCCACTCCTGCTGAAGAAAGCATAGCACAAAAGACGAGGGCATTCCGCGATTAAGCAGAGCTGCAGCCGTAGTGCTTTACTATAGCATTGCAAAAAAGTGTTAGATTGATTGTAGTCAATCTAACACTTTTTCTTTGTTGATTATTATTGCTGAGCAGCTAAAAACTCAGTCACTTGCTGTGGTGTTTTAGCGTTTGCACTATGTAAGTGTGCTAATTTTTCACCGTTTTGGAAAATTAATAAGCTTGGAATACCCATTACATCGTATTTATCAGCGATTTCAGGCAGCTCGTCACGGTTTAGCTCGTACCAATCAAATTGGTTGTACTCTTCAATAATTGGATCGATGAACATATTCATGCGCGTGCAATCAGGGCACCATCCTGCATAAAATTTTACAAGTACTTTTTGGTCACCAGAGATTAGCTCATTAAATTGTTCAGCAGTAGTAATTGTTTTCATTCGTATTTCACTCTCCTTGCTTTCCATTCTACACATTTTTTCTCCATCCTGAAAGTTTTCTGTTTGGGATAGAGAGAAGCTACTTATTGTTTGATTTTCGCTCGTAAAAAACAAAAAAAGTTGTATAGTGCAAAAATAAATAAAGAAAAAAGATTGCTAATTTAGACAAAATAATCTACACTAAAAGCAGAAAAAGTAGTTTTTATTACCATTCAGTGGCAAACTTCTCTCAAGATATTTTGGAGTGAAATCCAACTGGGTGCTAATACGTCTTTGGTGACCGCCTTAGATATAGCGCGTTTAGTGAAGATTATGAGCCTTCATTGAAATGGGGAAAGCGTTAAAATCTAGGCAAAAAAACACTAAAGCGAGATGTTGATTTTTTTTGGACAAAAAATGAATGGCTATTCATTCAATGGAAGAAAAAGGGGGAATTGCTTGTGACTTATCACATTAAAAAGGCGGCTGTTCTAGGTTCTGGGGTAATGGGTTCTGGAATTGCTGCACATTTAGCAAACATCGGTATTCCAACATTATTATTAGACATTGCACCAAAGGAACTGACGAAAGAGGAGGAAGCAAAGGGTCTTACATTAACACATCCAGCTGTAAGAAATCGCTTTGTGAATGGTGCTCTTCAAAAGTTAGTGAAGCAAAAGCCGGCACCACTTACTTCTAAGAAAAAATTATCACTACTGACGGTAGGGAACTTTGATGACGATTTAGACAAACTAAAAGATGTAGATTGGATTATAGAAGTAGTTGTTGAAAATTTAGCGATTAAACAAAGTTTATATGAAAAAATTGATGCTGTGCGTACACCAGGTACGATTATTAGTTCCAATACATCCGGTATTAGTATTAATGCAATGGCAGAAGGACGTTCAGAAGATTTCCAAAAGCATTTTTTAGGGACGCATTTCTTCAATCCTCCGCGCTATTTAAAATTACTTGAAGTCATCCCAGCAACGACAACTGCACCAGAAGTTGTAGACTTTATGAAAAAATTCGGTGAGGACATACTCGGCAAAGGCGTCGTATTAGCGAAGGACACACCAAACTTTATTGCCAATCGTATAGGCACATACGGACTGCTCGTTACTTTACAGGAAATGATGAAAGGTGGCTATTCAGTTGGCGAAGTAGATTCTGTGACAGGTCCACTGATTGGTCGTCCGAAATCCGCTACTTTCCGTACATTAGATGTGGTCGGCTTAGATACATTTATCCATGTGGCAAAAAACGTCTATGACCAAACAACGGGTGAGGAACAGCAAGTATTTGCAGTACCGGAGTTTCTACAAAAAATGGTTACAAACGGCTGGCTCGGTGCTAAGTCTGGGCAAGGTTTCTTCCTAAAGCAAGGGAAAGAAATTTTAGAAATTGATCCAACTACATTAACATATAGTCCTGCGAAAAAATTACAAACACCTTCACTTGAAATGGCGAAACAAACGCGGGGCTTAGCTAATAAAGTAAAAGCATTAACATATGCGAAAGACCGCACAGGTGAACTATTATGGGGGATTTTTGCTCCTACATTAATTTACTCTGCACAGCTACACGGTGAAATTGCTGATGATATTGTGGCCATTGATAATGCTATGAAATGGGGCTTCGGCTGGCAACAAGGACCATTTGAAATTTGGGATGCCATTGGTGTAACAGAATCAGTTGCGAGAATGGAAGCGGAAGGTCTTGATGTTCCGCTATTTGTGAAAGAGATGTTAGCAAAAGGCTTTACTTCATTTTATTCCGAACTAGATGGAGATGTAGCGTATTACAACGGTTCACAATACGTAAAAGTTCCTATTAATGAAAAGGAAATTAACTTAAAGCGCTATAAGAAAAAACATGGCGTTATTAAGTCCAATACAGGTGCTAGCTTAATAGATTTAGGGGACGGCATTGCATTACTTGAGTTCCATTCCCAATCCAATGCGATCGGTTTAGATATTATTCAAATGATTAATTATGCAATAGATGAAGTGGAAGTAAATTATAAAGGCTTAGTGATCGGAAACCAAGGGAAAAACTTCTGTGTCGGTGCGAACTTAGGTATGATTTTAGTAGAAGCGCAGGATGATAATATTTTTGAACTAGACTTTGTAATTAAAGCATTCCAAGATGCGATGCAAAAAATAAAATATTCGAGCAAGCCGGTTGTAGCTGCACCATTTGCTATGACATTAGGTGGGGGCGCAGAAGTGTGCTTACCTGCTGCGCATATCCAAGCGACGATGGAAACATATATGGGCTTAGTAGAAGTCGGTGTTGGTTTAATTCCTGGAGGTGGCGGTAATAAAGCGCTTTACCAAAA
This sequence comes from Lysinibacillus sp. 38-6, assembly GCF_046245175.1. Taxonomy (GTDB): domain Bacteria; phylum Bacillota; class Bacilli; order Bacillales_A; family Planococcaceae; genus Lysinibacillus. The sequence goes on along the minus strand of NZ_CP176417.1, from coordinate 2,375,559 downwards.
GTTCTTAAAAGGCTTACCGAATGGCGTTGAAGTAGACTATCAACATATTGCCAATAAAGTATTTGAGACAATTGCGATGGCGAAAGTTTCAACTTCAGGAGAAGAAGCGCGCGAAAATAATTTCCTAGACTTTGCAGATGGTATTTCAGTCAATGCAGATCACCAAATTTATGATGCTAAGCAAGCGGCTTTAGCACTTTATGAAGCAGGCTACCAACCACCAGTGCCAACGAAAGTACCTGTTGTCGGTGCATCGGGCTACGGTACGTTATTAATCGGTGCGCAAGGGATGTTTGAATCAGGTTTTATTAGTGAGCACGATTTAAAAATTGCGAAGAAGTTAGCTTATGTCATTGCGGGCGGCAAGGTTCCATATGGCACATTCGTTGATGAGCAATACTTATTAAACTTAGAACGTGAAGCATTCCTGAGCTTAGTTGCAGATCCACTTTCGCAACAAAGAATGCAACACATGTTATTAAAAGGGAAACCACTTCGTAACTAACGAGACGAAAATGTTTGCACATGAAACAAAGGGGGATTTAGACGATGCATGAAGCCGTAATTGTAGCAGGAGCACGAACTCCTATTGGAAAAGCGAAGAAAGGTTCATTAGCAACGGTAAGACCAGATGATTTTGGGGCAGCAGTTGTCAAAGAAACATTGAAAAGAGCGGGCTATGAAGGTCCTGTCGATGACTTAATTTTAGGCTGTGCAATGCCGGAAGCAGAGCAAGGTATGAATGTCGCACGTAGTATCGGAGCGCTAGCAGGGCTACCGGATACGACCCCTGCCCTGACAATTAACCGATTTTGTTCTTCAGGTTTACAAGCAATAGCCTATGCAGCGGAACGTATTATGCTCGGTCATTCAAAGGCCATTCTTGCTGGCGGAGTGGAATCCATGAGTATGGTGCCTATGGTAGGGAATACACCACGCTTAAATCCAACATTAGCTGAAACTGCACCGCAATATTACATGGGGATGGGGCATACAGCAGAGGAAGTAGCGCGTCAGTATAATGTCAGTCGTGAAGATCAAGATGCATTTGCTGTACGCTCGCATATGCTTGCAGAGAAAGCAATCAAAGAAGGTAAATTTAATGATGAGATTGTTCCAATTGAAGTGGAACAACATTATGTGGATGACAACAATAAATTACAAGTGAAAAAATTTACGTTTAGTGTCGATGAGGGAGTACGTCCTGGGACATCTGTAGAAGGTTTAGCGAAACTTCGCCCTGCTTTCCATGTAAAAGGGAGTGTTACAGCAGGGAATGCTTCGCAAACTTCTGATGGCGCAGCAGCTGTTCTTGTCATGGATCGTGCGGAAGCAGAAAAGCTCGGAATGACACCGATGGCGAAGTTTTTAGGCTTTGCAGTTGGCGGCGTTCCACCGGAAGTGATGGGAATCGGCCCAATCGTAGCTGTACCAAAAGCGCTTGAAATTGCCGGTTTATCCATTCAGGACATTGATTTGTGGGAAATTAACGAAGCGTTTGCCTCACAGTCATTACAAGTAGTGCGTCATCTAGGCATTGACCAAGAGAAAGTGAATGTCAATGGTGGTGCCATTGCTTTAGGACACCCGCTTGGCGCAACTGGTGCCATTTTAACATTAAAGCTAATTCATGAGTTAAAGCGTCAAGGCAAAAAATATGGTGTTGTCACAATGTGTATCGGCGGCGGTATGGGCGCTGCTGGCGTATTTGAAATTTTATAAGTTGTAGGTATCGTTTTGAAAATTGTGAATTATACGAATTGTGTGAGTGCCTGGCACCGTAAAATAAGGAGGAATTGGATATGACAGAAAAAACAACAGATTTCATTAAAGGCGGCGGATTTATTATTGAGGACGTGGCTTTAGACCGCGTATTTACTCCAGAAGATTTTACAGATGAGCATAAAATGATTGCCAAAACAACGGAAGAGTATGTGGCAAATGAAGTATTACCTGTCGTTGAAAATTTAGAGCATCATGAGTTTGAGCATTCAGTACGTCTACTAAAAAGCGCAGGTGAGCTTGGCTTGTTAGCGGCAGATGTACCGGAAGAATATCAAGGTCTTGGATTAGATAAAGTATCATCTGCGTTAATCGCAGAAAAAATGTCTGTGGCTGGTGGCTTCTCGATTACACATGGTGCACATGTTGGAATCGGTTCATTACCGATTGTGCTTTTCGGGAACGATGACCAAAAGCAAAAGTATTTACCAAAGCTAGCTTCAGGTGAATTGATTGCTGCTTATGCATTAACAGAGCCAGGTTCAGGTTCAGATGCACTAGGTGCTAAAACAACAGCCAAGCTTAATGCAGCTGGTACTCATTATGTATTAAACGGTGAAAAACAATGGATTACGAACGCTGGATTTGCGGATGTCTTTGTAGTATACGCAAAAATCGATGGCGATAAATTCTCAGCATTTATCGTTGAACGTGCGTACAATGGGGTTTCTGTTGGGCCTGAAGAAAAGAAAATGGGTATTAAATCTTCATCCACTCGTACATTAGTGCTTGAGGATGCAGAAGTCCCTGTTGAAAATCTTCTAGGTGAAGTAGGACGAGGGCACGTCATTGCCTTTAACATTTTAAATATCGGTCGCTATAAATTAGGGGTAGGAACAATCGGTGGTTCTAAGCGTGCATTGGAACTAGCCATTCAATATACGAACCAACGTCAACAATTTAAAACAAAGCTTTCTGATTTCAACTTAACGAAAGAAAAACTTTCAACAATGGCGTCTCAATTATATGCGTCTGAGTCGTTAAATTACCGTACAGTTGGTTTATTCGAAGATCGTTTAAGCCAGCTAAGCCCTGAAGAACAAAAGCAAGGAAAAGTCATTGCCAATGCCATTGCTGAATATGCGATTGAATGTTCGATTGCAAAAGTGTTTGGGTCAGAAACTTTAGATTATATCGCGGATGAAGCGGTGCAATTACATGGTGGCTATGGTTTTATGGCAGAATATGAAGTGGAACGTATTTATCGCGACTCCCGCATTAACCGTATTTTCGAAGGAACAAATGAAATTAACCGCATGATCGTGCCTGGCACATTTATGAAAAAAGCATTAAAAGGCGAATTGCCATTATTGCAAGTTGCACAGAACTTACAACAAGAGCTGCTTATGATGATGCCTGAAGAAGTAGGCACAGAGCCGCTAGCTCAAGAAAAATATCTTGTGAAAAACGCGAAGAAAATTGCTGTGTTAGCAGCAGGTATGGCAGCACAACGCTATGGAGCGAAGCTGGACCAAGAGCAAGAAGTGTTAGTGAATATCGCTAATATTGCGAACCAATTATTCGCTATGGAGTCTGCTGTGTTACGTACAGAAAAAGCGATTGCGCGTGAAGGTGCGGAAAAATCGCAACAAAAACTACTTTACACACAAATTTTCTGCCAAGAAGCATTTGCAGAAATTGAAAAAGAAGCAAAGGATACAATTCTTGCTTCAGCAGATGGCGATGCTGCACGTATGACATTATCTGCGCTACGTAAACTAACTCGAAACAATCCGTATAACCTAATAGCTAAAAAACGCGAAGCTTCCGTTAAACTAATCGAAGCCGAAAAATTCATCGTATAATATATTTTTTGACCTAGCTACTTGCTAAATGTAGCTAGGTCTTTTGTTATGTATGTGTCTATGTATGTGCCAGGCACTCAAACAATTCTGAATATTGCAGGACGGAATAGGAGCCGATATTGTGCGGTGTATCTATACAAAAGTGCCAGGCACTCACACAATTAGGTCCTCAAACAATTATAAAGCTACCTAAAAATTGTTTCATTTTGGCTCATGCTAGGGATGATGGTATACTACAGGAAATGATAGCAGAGGAGCCTACAAATATGATTCAATTAATCCATTATCCTAAATGTACAACTTGTAAAAAAGCTCAGAAGTGGTTAAACGACAATGGCGTTTCATACGAAGAGGTACACATCGTTGAACAAGCACCTACGAAAGAACAATTGAAGGCTATTTGGCAAGCGAGCGGACAGCCGCTAAAGAAGTTTTTTAACACATCTGGCATGAAATATCGTGAGCTTGGGTTGAAGGATAAACTGGCGGAAATGCCTGAAGATGAACAACTTGCATTACTTGCTTCTGACGGAATGTTGATTAAACGCCCAATTGTGACGGATGGAAAAAAAGTAACGTTAGGTTTTAAAGAAACAGAATTTGAACAAGCTTGGAATTAACTGCTTTTATCCTTGTTTTTATGAAAGAAGTATGGCACACTGAAAGTGAATATATTACATATTTATGGAGGGGTTTTTGGCATGAGCACACCTAAAGACTTACGTTACTCTGAAGAACACGAATGGGTAAAATTAGAAGATGGTAAAGTACGTATCGGTATTTCACATTTTGCACAATCTGAATTAGGAGATATCGTTTTCGTTGAGCTTCCACAAGTTGGCGACGAAATCAAAACAGATGATCCATTCGGAAGCGTAGAATCAGTTAAAACTGTATCAGAATTATACGCACCAATTTCAGGTACTGTAGTTGAAGTAAATGCAGACTTAGAAGATAGCCCAGAGTTCGTAAATGAATCACCATATGAAAAAGCATGGATGATCGTAGTCGAGCCTGCTGATGCATCAGAGATTGAAAACCTTATGACTGCAGAACAATACGAAGAATTAATTGCAGAATAAACAAGCCTATAATAGAAAAACGTCGGACAACATACCGGCGTTTTTTATTATATAATCGGTTCGTTTTATTCAGCTAGTAAACGATTTAAGTATTTAGAGAGCTAAATATTTTAGTGCCTAGCCGGTATAATGAATAGTAATATTGTCCAAATGGCAAAGCTGCAAACATGTAGGTCTTAGCATAGTAAGATAACTGTCTAAATGGGGGTGGCGTGATGTTCGAAGGGAAATGTTTAATCGTGGAAGGCCGTTCGGATAAGCTTCAAATTGAACCTATTTTGAGTGAAGATGTTACAATACTTTGTACGAATGGTACAATTGGTGTGCATCAGCTAGAAGAATTACTCGACCCATATGAGGGCTGTGAGCTATATACATTTTTTGACGCAGATGCATCTGGAGATAAACTCCGAGCATTAATGGACAGACATTATCCAGAAGCGGAGCATCTACGGACAATGCCTACTTATAAAGAAGTAGAAACAACACCGAGGAAAGTGCTTGCAACAATTTTATTGCGCGCGCATTTTTCCATCCATAATGAATATATTTTATAAGGTTGCGTGAAACAATGGAAGAATGGACAAAAGAGCAGTGGGAAACGGCTGTAAAGTCTGGCGAAAAAACTGCCTTTTATTTATATACACCGATGTGCGGAACATGTGCCGTCGCATCCAAAATGATGGATATTATTGAACAGTTATTGCCACAGCTTCAAATCGGCAAGGCAAATATTAATTTTTTAGAGCAAATCGCTTATGATTATCAAATCGAAAGTGTCCCTTGTTTACTCGTTAGTGATGGCGGTAAAGTGAGTGAAAAAGTGTATGCTTTTCAATCCGTACCATTTTTATACGAATTGTTAAAAAAATCAATTGACTGAACTTTGCTAGCGTGGTAAAGTAACAAATATATTAAAAAACATTAAATATATCGAACTCTTATAAAGAGTGGCGGAGGGAAGTGCCCTATGAAGCCCGGCAACCATCACGTATGTGAAAAGGTGCCAAATCACTCAAAGATTTATCTTTGAAAGATGAGAGAACGGTTTAGCGTATAAAAGTACGTGACCCCTTCTACTTGTCCATGAGTGAAGGGGTTTTTTATATAAGAAAAGGAGTATTCGCTATGATACAGCTGCAAAATATAACGAAGAAATACAAAACCGCAAATGGCGAATTAACTGCTGTCAAAGATGTCAATCTTACGATAAACAAAGGTGAAATTTTTGGCATTATCGGCTATAGTGGCGCTGGTAAAAGTACGATGATTCGTTTATTAAACGGTTTAGAAAAGCCAACAACAGGTACCGTGAAAGTTAACAACCAAGAATTTTCTTCTATTAGAGGTCAAAAGTTACGTGATGCCAGACAAAAAGTAAGTATGATTTTCCAACATTTTAACTTACTTTGGTCTAGAACTGTTGCAGAAAACATCGCCTTCCCATTAGAAATTGCAGGGGTTGCAAAGAAAGAGCGAGAGGCACGGGTCAAAGAGCTTATTGCACTTGTTGGATTAGAAGGTCGTGACAAGGCGTATCCATCACAGCTATCAGGTGGTCAAAAGCAACGTGTTGGGATAGCACGAGCGCTTGCTAACAATCCGGAAGTATTATTATGTGATGAAGCGACATCAGCACTGGATCCTGAAACAACGGATGCGATTCTTGATCTTCTTGTTGATATTAACGAGCGTTTAGGCTTAACTATTGTGTTAATTACCCATGAAATGCATGTTATCCGCAAAATTTGTCATCGTGTGGCGGTAATGGAAGCTGGGGAAATAGTAGAGCGTGGTGAAGTATTGCAGGTGTTCCAAGCTCCGCAGGCAGCCATTACGAAAAAATTCGTTTCTCAAATTACCGATAATAAGGAAACGCAGGAGACAGTGGCACAGCTAAGAATAAATTATCCGACAGGACAACTTGTGAAGCTTGTTTTTGTAGGTGAAAAAACAGAACAGCCGGTTATATCACATTTAGTGAAGCAGTTTGATGTAGAAATAAGTATTGTCCATGGCAATATTTCGCAAACGAAAAACGGCGCATATGGCACATTAATTGTGCAAATTGATGGCACAGAGGCAAATGTAGCTGCAGCTTTAAGTTATTTAAATACAGTTGAAGTACAAACGGAGGTGATTGCAAATGCTAACTAGTCTCTTTCCGAATGTCGATTGGGAAAAAATGTGGTCCGCAACATATGAAACACTTTATATGACTACGCTGTCCACAGTCGTCACATTTATCCTTGGTTTAGCCATTGGCATAATCCTCTTTTTAACAAGTCCCAACCAACTATGGGCAAATAAGATGGTTAACTTTTTAACAGGATCGGTCGTCAATATATTCCGATCAATACCATTTATCGTATTAATTATTTTATTAATACCATTTACAAAGTTTTTACTTGGGACAATTCGAGGAGCAAATGCAGCTCTACCTGCACTCATTATCGGTGCTGCACCATTTTATGCGCGAATGGTTTTAATTGCATTACGAGAAATTGATAAAGGTGTTATTGAAGCGGCACGCTCGATGGGTGCTAAAACATCTACGATTATATGGAAAGTGCTTATTCCAGAGTCATTACCGGCACTTATTTCAGGAATTACAGTTACAGCTGTAGCACTTGTTGGCTATACGGCGATGGCTGGTATTATCGGCGCTGGTGGTCTAGGAAACTTAGCATTCTTAGATGGCTTCCAACGTAATCGCCAAGATGTGACATTAATGGCAACTATTTTGATCTTAGTAGTCGTATTTATCATCCAATGGATTGGCGATATGATTACAACGAAAACGGACAAACGTTAAACAGGTTACACCGGTTATTGACCGCTAACATATTGAACTTATTAAAGGGAGTGTAGACAAATGAAGAAGTTATTAGCAGGGTTATTATTATCAGTACTTGTACTTGCTTTAGCAGCTTGTGGTGCTGGTAACAAAGACGAAGCAGGTTCTGGCGATAAAACAGAAGGTAGTGCAGATACAGCAGAAAACGTAACATTAAAAATTGGTGCATCGAACACACCACACGCAGTAATTTTAGAAAAAGCAAAACCGATTTTAGCTAAAGAAGGTATTGATTTAGATATTCAAACATACCAAGATTATGTACTACCTAACCAAGATTTAGATTCAGGTGAAATTGAAGCAAACTATTTCCAACATATTCCTTACCTAGAGCAACAAATTAAAGATAATGGCTATGATTTCGTTAACGCTGGTGGCGTTCATATCGAGCCAATCGGTATTTACTCTAAAAAATATAAATCTCTTGAAGAGCTACCTAAAGGTGCAACAATTTTATTATCGAACTCAGTTGCAGACCACGGTCGTATGCTGTCATTATTAGAAGCAAAAGGCTTAATTAAATTAAAAGATGGTATCGACAAAACAGCAGCAGAAATTAAAGATATTGTAGAAAATCCAAAAGACTTTAAATTCGATGCAAATACTGCACCAGAATTACTTGTGCAAATGTTTGAAAACGAAGAAGGCGATGCTGTTCTTATCAACTCTAACTACGCAATTGATAATGGTCTAAACCCTATTGAAGATGCAATTGAGCTAGAAGATAAAGAATCTCCATATGTTAATATCATTGCAGTACGCGCTGGTGATGAAAATAAACCAGAAATTAAAAAGTTATTAGAAGTATTAAAATCAAAAGAAATCCAAGACTTCATCGTGAAGGAATGGAAAGGTTCAGTAGTACCAGTTAAATAACATGTTGTATGACGCAAAGAATAGTACAAGCCATGAAAATGGTTTGTACTATTTTTTTTAGGGGATAACAATTTCTAAGGTAACAGCATTGCACTCATTGTTTAGAAATTGTTTAGATGTATTTATTATGATTATTGTTATAATATTATTCGATAATTACATCGGGAATTTACGTTGTTTAGTCCTAGTGGAGGTGACATATTATTACAAAGAAATTTAAGAATAGTATTTTAGTCTTGTTCATCCTTGTATTTGTTTTGATGAGCTGTTCACAAGGAAATGAGAAGGTAATGAAGAAACCGATTTCATCTACCGAGCAGTTTGTTATCGATAAACTTATGACCAAAGATAAGCTATTACGTACAGATTTAACACAACAAAAGAATGTCTATTTATCTGAATCAGTCGGATTATGGTTGACCTATTTATTAGAAAAAGATGATCAAGTTCGTTTTAATGAACAGTTTGAGGTAATGAATGATTATTTCTTAGAAAAAAAATTTATTGTCTGGCGCATTGATGGAAAAAAACAAGCATCTGTTAACGCATTAATTGATGATTTTAGAATTATTCAAGCGCTAATGGAAGCAGGAGAAAAATGGCATGACAAACGATATATTGCATTAGGTAAGACATTGGGCAAGAACCTCGTAAAATACGGAATGCTAGAAAATACATTTGTTGACTATGTGGATGTCCATACACATCAACAAGCTAACACTATAACGTTAAGCTATATTATGCCTTCCGCTCTTTCCAAAATGCGACAATATAAACTAATCTCGAAAGCGCAACAAAAGCAGCAATTAGCAATTTTAGCGCACGCACCAAAAGCGAAAGCGGGTTATTTTCCGAAATATTATGATATCGTAACAAAACGCTACGAATATGATACAGAGTTACATATGATTGATCAATTGTATACGGCTTACCATAGTGCAACTGTCGGTTTGGAAACAAAGGCTTTTTCCAACTGGTTGCTGTCTTTATATAGTAGAGATGAAAAATTATACGGTCGCTATGATGCGAAAACAGGTGAACCAGCTGTTCCATTCGAATCACCTGCCGTGTATGCATTAGCTACTTGTTATATGTTGGAGATTCATAATGATGAAATGGCAGAGCTGTTTTATCAAAAAATGGAATCGCTCAAAGTGAAAGCAAATACAGGCTATGTAGACCCGCAAACGAAAGCGACGCATATTTTTGATAATTTATTACCACTTTTGGCGGAAAGAGAGGTTGACGATGCGAACAGCGATAAAATGGAATAAAGCGATATTTCTTTACGCAATTTTACTTATTTTACTTCTACAATTACCATCCTATTTTTTACTCAACAAAGATAGTGAAAGCTTATTATTATATATCTTTCTGCTACTTTTAGTCATCATCACACTTTGGCGGGGAACGGTTACAGGGCTAATTAGTAGTTTATTATTTATTTTTATTAGCGGCTCCACATTACTATATATCGGGATGACGGAATCTATAGCAATGTTAAGTAAAGCATTTTCAATGCAGTTATTTTTGGCCTACGGTGTAGTATTATTACTTCTCGTATTATGTGCTGGAAAGATACATGAATTATTGATTGCACAAGAAAACTATATAAAAAATTTACAAAGGGATGTTAAAAAGTTTGTAGCAATAGATGTTGAAACCGGTTTTGAAAATGAATCACGAATGCATGTCATTGTAAATGAAGAAATGCGCAGAGCGGATCGCCATCAACATACTTTTGTATTTATCATGCTAAAGCTTGAAAACTATGAGAAGTTTAAAAAGCTTTATGGTATTAAAGAAGCACAGTATTTATGGAAGCAACTGGCCGAAAAAATACAACAGTCTGTTCGACAAACAGATAAAAAATTTCGTTATCGTGAAAATTATTTGGCTATTTTATTAATTGATACGTCAGATCAATACATTGACATCATTTACGATAAGTTGGATCAAGCGCTGAAAAACCATCAATTATTAAATAAACGTTGGGTAACCCTTAGCTATAAAACAAGTTATTTTACTTATACGCCACAGATGGATCAAAGCTTTGATGATTTATTAGCAGAGATGGAAAGGGAGATGAGATCAAGTGCGCTTTAAAATTGGCATACTCGTCTTCATTAGCCTTTTATATTTGTTTTCGATGCCTCAGCATTTTCGAGCAAGTGCAAATGGCAAAGATCTTGCCCTTATTTATGTTACGAGCAATCGACAAGTAGATGAAGAAGTACAAATTATACATGAAATGCTAGCAGCTTATACAGATGTAGATGTCATACCAATTGAAAATATTCAAGAAGATACATTGGCTGTTTATAAGCGCATCGTCTTGTTCAATGGCTATAAAATGCAACTACCAGATAAAGCATTACAAGCGTTCAATAAATTTCAAGGACCAGCTGTTGCAATTGGAGATAATATCAAACAACTGGCACCATTTGCGCATTGGCACTCGGGAAAGACGGTAGCACTACGAAAAATCGGTGAACATATGTTAGAAAGGCCTCTGGAATGGAACGCGATAATCCCACCTAATAATGCTGAAGTGAAAGTGATGGCATCTTCATTTAATGCTGATTTCCCTTTTGTTATGAAAGAAAGGAACAGCAATTGGTCTTATATTGGGAAAGTTATACAATCATCGCCTGTCATATATGACTGGCCCTCCATATTGGGTGATTTATTGCAACTTTCAATGCCCGAAATACATCCTGCCTTTATTGTGTTAACAGATATTAATATGGAAACGGATGTTGTGAAGTTAAAGAAAGTAGTAGAACAATTAAAACGCTATAACGTTCCTATAAACTTACAAATTACACCGCTATTTGAGGATGACGGAGCGCTATACTATTTGCGCAATAACAAAGCATTACTGAAGTATTTACAGCAATTACAGCAGGAGGGGGTAGCTTTTATTTTATCTTCTTCACAAGCTACCATGGAAAAGAGCTTACATACTTTAGTATTGAGCCATATTTACCCTACTTTCGTACAAGGGAATAGTACGCTTTTCAGTGGTGCAGTGCGACAACAGGAAAGTCATTTTTATATAACCGAAAGTGGTGCTCAAAAAATGTATCCGTATACGATAGCGGCGATAAATGATATGGATACGCATCCACTTTATGCACTTCAACAGTCGATTCGTTATATCAAGAGTGCACCAGGTTCCGCAATTGGTATTCAATATCCTAGTTATTTAGGGGCCCATTATGTGCAAGAGATTGTTGAACAATTGAATAAACAAGTCCAGTTTGAATGGCTTAATTTTAGAAAAACAGAACAGTTCGTAAAGACATCAAAGGTGACAATCGCGCAATCAGCGAATGGTGAGCAAAAGGTTCAGCTATCTTTTACCAACATTGAGCGCTTAAAAATGAGGTTTGATGAGCGGCCATTTGAAATGGTTCTTTGGCTATTAGTAATCATTGTATCGTTATTTGTTACCGTATTTTTTATGAATACTTTGCGACTACGTGTAACATTACGTAAGCGATTATTTGAGGAGAGGAAGCATAATGGCTGATATTTTCTTTTATATTTCATTGTTTCTTATATGGATTATGCTGTTATACCATATGTTTTTAATGCAAGGGGGTTATATGCATTTTCAGTCATATGAAAAGGATATCGATGAATGGTCAAAAAAAATGATCGATGTGCCGACAGTGAGTGTCTTTATCCCTGCACATAACGAAGAAGTCGTGATTGAACAAACGTTACGCGCAATGTCCCGATTGTATTATCCGAAAGATAAGTTGGAAGTAATCGTTATTAACGATAATTCATCGGATCAAACAGGAGACATTGCTAGAAAGTTTACGGAGAAATATCCATTTATACGGGTTATTGAAACAGTAGAACCGTATAAAGGTAAAGGTAAATCTTCCGCATTAAATGCAGCATTAGCCGATTCAACTGGGGAAGTGGTAATTGTCTATGATGCAGATAACACACCAGAACGTATGGCCATTTGGTATTTAGTAATGGGTCTTGTGAATGACCCGAAAGCAGCTGCAACAGTGGGCAAATTCCGTGTAGTCAATGCGGCAGAAACTTGGCTAACGCGTTTTATTAATATTGAAACGATTTGTTTTCAGTGGATGGCACAAGGTGGTCGTTGGAAGTGGTTTAATATTGCAACGATCCCAGGTACAAATTTTGCCATTCGTCGTAGTATTTTAGAACAATTAGGTGGATGGGATGTAAAGGCGTTAGCGGAAGATACTGAATTAACGATTCGGGTCTATAATTTAGGCTATCATATCCGCTTTTTCCCTAAGGCTATTACGTGGGAACAAGAACCAGAGACGTTAAAAGTATGGTGGAAACAACGGACACGTTGGGCACGGGGAAATCAGTATGTTGTGCTAAAATTTTTAAGCCAATTTTTCACATTGAAAAGAAAAAGCATTATTTTTGATTTGTTTTATTTCTTTTTTACATACTTTTTATTTTTCTTCGGTGTCATTTTGTCCAATCTTTTATTTATAACAAATTTATTTTACGATATTGGCCTAACTGTAGGGGATATTGCCATTGTTTTATGGGTATTGGCTTTCTTGTTATTTTTAGGTGAAGTCATGATCACCCTTAGCATTGAAAAAACGGAGATGAATCGTAAAAATTTCTTCTATGTTATTTTAATGTATTTCACCTATTCACAAATGTGGATTGTATTAGTTATTTGGTCGCTATTTTTAGAAATAAAAAGAGTTTTTACTGGCCAAGAAGTGCAATGGTATAAAACGGAGCGCTTTGCAAAGAAAACAAAATAAGGAGAATAACAATGAGATTCTTACTAGCTATTTTTACAATTTTAATCAGTTTGCCGTTCTTAGTTTCGCATGCCATAGCTGCACCTATTACAGTAGAAAAACAAACAATTGCGATTGAGGCAAGTAGCTCAGCAAAAAAACCATTGCTATCACAGGCAATAGATTTACAAGGTCCAACTTCCTCAAGAGATTTCTATTACACGCTCACTGAAGATGTTAAAACAGAGGGACATACTGTATCATTTCAAATCCAGCATTCAGAGCTGTTAATAGCCCCATCCTCTTTTACGATTAAAGTGGATGATACCGCAGTAAAATCGATTGCCTTAACTTCAGATGTATTACAGCAAACTGTTACTGTTGCATTACCGGAAAGTGCCTTAAAAAAAGGGTCGCATAAAATAACTGCTAGCTTCTATGGCATTTTAAAAGAAGGGGTATGTGTAGCACCTGGTAATGAAGGAAACTGGCTACGTATTGATATTTTATCTTCTATATCTTTAGTAGATGACAGTATGCAACAATGGACATTAAGCAATTACCCAGATGCGTTTGTAGGCTATGAAGATTATCAAACGACGCTCATTGTACCAGATAAAGCTTCGCAACAAACTTTAAATGCTAGTTATCAACTTGCTGCGTATTTGTCAGATCGAGGAGACAAAGACGTTGATGTTAAAAGAGAATCAGCTGTTGCGCGTGTTAACGGGCCAGTTATCGTTATTGGAGCTAAAGATGAATTTAGTACAAACTATATGATACAAATGCTGAACACTGCTAATGTTCAATATGAAGATGCTCTTGCACTTCGTATGCATAGCCTTAAAAATGAGGATAGTAATCAAAGTGTGCCATTATTATTTGTGTCAGCAGCTTCTGCCGATGCATTGCAAAAACGAATGACTGCATTAACAGATGCTAGGCTGTATAGTCAATTTGCTGGCAGTACGTTAATAGTGGATGAGCTACCAACGGTGGACAATGCAAAGCAATCTACAGTGTTATTTTCACAATTAGGTTTTAACGAGCAAATATTATCGAGTCAAATAACCGAGACACCCCATTTTTATGTGTCCTTACCATCGCTCGAGCCTGATAAAGAAGCGAACATGCGGTTAGTTTTAAAGAAATCAACATTGTTACCTGGAAAAGGGCACGAAGATGAACGAGAAGTAGAATTGATTGTTTGGGTAAATGGTGTACCGCATGCTATAGACCTTCAAAAGCTAGAGTCCATTTCTTCCGATTTATATGAAGTGAATGTACCTATCCAAACAAATGTAATTAATAAACAGTCACTAACAGATATACAATTTGAAGTGACTGGATTTCAATTAGAAGATCCTTGTGAAACGACAAATGAACGGTATTGGCTATATATCGATGAAAGTAGTACATTAACGCTTGCAAAAGAAGCGATTACACCAACATTTACGCTAAGAGATTTCCCAAATGCATTTCACGAACAAGCATTAATTATTGTTCCAAATAATGCGGCTACTAATGATACACAAATGCTCTTGTTATATAAAGCTTTAATGATGAATGGTGAAATGGCACAAACGATTTTGAAAAAAGAACAAGATGTGACGGAAGAGGAATTAACAAAACATGCTGTTATTTTTGTTGGAGCATCTGAACAATTTCCGAAGCTCATTGGCAATAAAAACGAAATAGGCCAGTCTACTGAAGATTTTCTACAGCAAGGATTCCTGCCGGAAACAATTGCTCAGCATACATTTATTATGCAAAGTTTGTGGAATGATAAGCATCCGCTAATGATCATGCAAACGATGGATGAAGCGGCCAATCAGAAGGATTTTTTAGCCCAATTGAAAGGTACGAATGAAAAAGTAAGTGCTGCGATTGAAACGAAAGAGGGGAAATTCATTGTTGCAGCTAAAAGTGCAACTGATTCTGAGAAACCTGTATCGGAACAAAAAGATACGAATGTATTTATGCTTATTGCCGAGTTTGCATTATTAATAATAGTCATTGGCGTAATTCTTTATTTTATTTTACGTAGAAGAAGAAAAAATCTAGTTGTTGAGGATGGAGAAGAGTAATAAGGTTGGGGAAAAATGAGAAGTGTTAGATTGACTGCTATCAATCTAACGCTTTTTTATGTTTGGAATGTATGTTTAGAAATTGTTTAGTTTCAGTTCGTACGATAGATATGTTAAAAAGTCTATGTGGTGAGGGTTACTTTGATGTTTCATATAAGCTAGCAGAGGGCAGTAAAAAGCTGAAGGCTATATTCAGTAAGGTCATTTTCAAATAAATGACTAGTGTGACTGATAGGTGAACGAATGATACAAGCTTCGCTATCTCTGTTAAAAAATTGCTATATATGGTAGTCTTCAATAGTTAAAAGCTATATAATGATAAAATTGACAAGCCTCTCCATTTTGCTTTTTGCAACGTAGCGAATCGTTAAATGGTCTGTGCAGTTGATTGGATCGGAAAGTGAATGATGAAGGTCTGAAACATCATTTCTATGCGTTCTACAAGGAGGTATAAAGAATGGTTGAAGTTAAGTTGCCAAAAGAGATTATGCAAGAACAAGATGTGAAAAAGTATTTTGAAATGATGCTCGAAAGTGTTATTCGTTCTCATATGACGATTACTACTATTTTTTTAAAATGTGTAAACAATACCTCATCAGAAGTAGAGCATAGCAATGTCAACACTCAATTAGCACATTTTTTAATGGACAATATTCGAAAGACAGATTTACTCTTCCAATTAGAAGATGGTGAGCATTGGGGCATTGTTTTTTTACAAAGTAGCGATGTTGAAGCAAATGCGTTTTTACAAAGAATCTTTAAATTACTAAAACGGAACAGAACAATACCCAATGAGATTGGCTTAAAAGCTTCTATTACGGAAATACGTAATAATGCCATAAATTTTGAAACATTAATGGAGAAAAATAAAGCATTACTAGCAGACGATCATCAACCGCAATGGTTGATCGAGCGAATTGATGATTACCGTAAACAAGCAATCGAACATGTGAAAGTGAGTATTATTGAGCAAAATGCCATTTTTAGAAAAGTTCTAGAAACAACGTTAATTTCTATGGATATTACTAATTTTACGTTTGAAGTTACAGCATATGAAGATGGTTATAGTTTTTTGCAGAGTAAAACCTATCAATCTGGCCATTTACATTTAATTATCATGAACGATATTTTACCACGCAACAATGGCTTAGAAATTTTACACAGTTTAAGAGCAATGCCAAATGAAAAAAAATTCATTATTTACATGATGTCTGAACGAAACTCGGAGATTGCCGCACTGAATGCCTATGAGGGTGGTGTAGATGAATTACTTGTTAAGCCATTTAATTTACGTCTATTAGAAGCAAAAATTAAACGGACCTTTGCGAGGTATTGGTTATGATCGAATTATCGCTTGTGTTTCTATTAGCAATGATTGCACTGCTGCTTATTGTACTATGTGGATTTATGTTGTATATATTTTACCAACGTCAACGTGAAGTTGCATTTAATAAATCGAGAGATCATTATTTAAAAGACTACTCGCCACATTGGTATGACTATTTTTTTAATAACGAAATTTTTTCAGTCGTACTTATTCCGCGTGGTAATCCTCAAGTGAAGGCAATTGAAATGATTTTTTCATCTTATTTAAAGAACATTACAAATGAAGAAATGACACGGAAAATGAAGGACTTTGCCAATTTATATTTAAAGCAGTTTTATGAGAAGGATTTAATGAGTAAACGTTGGAGTATTCGGATGAACGCTTTATATCGAATTGCAGAATTCCGGCTCGATGAATTGCTAGATGCTTGCCGAAAATTAGAGGACACGAAATATTCGAAGGAAGAGTTTTTTCAATTACTTAAAATCTATTCCATATTTCAGCCAGAATTGTTTATGCAAAAAATAAAAGAGCCGAACGCCCATTATGCGGAAAGTGAATATAGAAGATTATTCGTATTATTAGAGGAAGATGTATTTATCCAATTTTTTGAGGACTTTACGAGCTGGCCAGCTAGTATTCAATTTGCGGTGATTGATACTGCGGGGGCTAAAAGAAATATGAAATATATTGATAAACTAGAGCAATTATTAATGAATGACGATGATGAGATTAAAATACGAGCGTTAAAAGGTCTTTTTGAAATTGGTGTAATAGAAAACATCGATCCGTATATACCTTTCGTTACTTCTCATTTATGGGAAGTGCGATTAATGATAGGGAAAATTTTAAAATATGTTCCACTTGCTTATACTTTTCCGTATTTAAAACAACTTCTGCAAGATGAGAATTGGTGGGTTCGAAATCAAGCAGCGAAAACAATCGCTGAGGATCGCGATGGCATAGAGAAATTAAAAGAGTTTATTTCATATTCTAATGATGCCTATGCATTAGAAATGGCACAGGAAATAATAACGAGAAAGCAGGGAAGTAGATGATATATTTACATTACGCCATGTTGTTCTTTGGCGGTGTTATCGTATTTTATATGCTATTTGTTATTGTTTCTTATTGCACGATGTTTACAATTGCGATGCTTGATTTGCGTAAGCGATATCGCTTAGATCCTTCAGAATATGATGATGCGCATATTGACGCCTTTTATTCAAAACCAGTGTCATTACTAGTTCCAGCTTACAATGAAGAAATAGGTGTAGTTGATACGGTTTATTCGTTGCTTAATTTACGCTATCCACAAACAGAAATTATCATTATTAATGATGGCTCAACAGACCGTACATTAGAAACCGTTATTAAGCATTTTCAAATGAAGCCTGTTAATAAAATTGTTCGTACTAATATTCCAACGAAGGAAGTCAGACAAATCTATGAATCTGAGATTTATATGAATTGTATTTTAGTAGATAAAGTGAATGGCGGGAAAGCGGATGCCTTAAATGTAGGGATTAATGTCTCACAATATCCTTATTTTTGTTCCATTGATGGTGATTCCATATTAGATGAGAAAGCATTGCTTCGTGTGATGAAGCCTATTGTTTTATCTGACGGTGACGTGGTTGCAGCAGGGGGCAATATTCGTATTGCCAATGGGGCTAAAATGCAACTAGGTTCAATTTATGATATGCAGTTACCTACTAATTATTTAGTAATCATGCAGGTCATTGAATATTTACGCGCGTTTTTAATGGGACGCATCGCCCTAAGTAAATTTAATCTTGTATTAATTATTTCAGGCGCTTTTAGTGTCTTTTCAAAAAAATGGGCGGTTGAAGCAGGGGGCTATGCGACCAATATTATTGGCGAGGATATGGAGCTTGTCGTTAATATCCATCGACTTATAAAAGAGAAAAAGGCCAAAAAACGCATTGAATTCGTACCAGACCCTGTTTGTTGGACAGAAGCGCCGCACACTTTAGGTGTATTGCGCAATCAGCGAAGACGTTGGCATCAAGGAATGTTTGAAAGTCTATGGAAACATAAAAAAATGACGTTAAATCCACGCTACGGTTTGATTGGACTCGTATCATTTCCATACTTTTGGCTTGTGGAATGTTTAGGTCCTATT
Source organism: Lysinibacillus sp. 38-6 (assembly GCF_046245175.1). Classification (GTDB taxonomy): domain Bacteria; phylum Bacillota; class Bacilli; order Bacillales_A; family Planococcaceae; genus Lysinibacillus. The sequence continues at coordinate 2,356,831 of NZ_CP176417.1, read as the reverse complement.
GTAGAGCTTGGTGGCTATATTTATATTGTCATCGCGTTTTTCTTAGGGCAAATTTATTATGAAATGGCGATTTTATTATTATTACTTTTTGTCATTTATGGTGTGATTTTTTCTATTGCTTCGGTATTATTCGAGGCTTGGAGCATGAATACGTATCCGAGAAAGAGAGACTTAATACGTATGGTTCTTTTAGCGCTTACAGAAATTTTCTGGTATCGTCCACTCACGCTTCTATGGCGTTGTGAAGGATTAATTCGTTTTTTACGGAAGAAGAGTGAATGGGGAAATATGAAGCGCGTCGGGATTGCTGAAAAGGAGAAAAGTGTATGAAGCGAATATATATAGGAATTTTCGTAGCATTCATTGTTATTGGTACGCCAATACTTATTTGGTTTTTAGACGATAAGACCCCGCTAAACGTAGCCATTTTAGATAAAACTGTTCCAAATGAAAGCTATCGTGAACATCTCGGTGTCAATTGGTTTTTAAATCATTATAAGTACACATTGGACAATCAACCATATGATTTAACGCAAAGTTACTTTGGCACTTCTCCGGACGACAAATCGAAAAGTGTAACGGAAAAGAAATTTCCAACAGATTACAGTAATTATGATGTAATTTATTTAGCGGATACGTATGGGGTTTATAAAGATGATTTAAAAGAGCAAAAACGACTTGGACAACGCTCAGAGAAAATTGTTGGGGGCTTAGAGATGGAAGAATGGCAAGCGATTGTCTCCCGTCTTGCGAGCAATAAAAAAAGCATGCTGATCGCCGAATATAATACATTTGCTTCCCCGACTTCTGAGGCAGTTCGCAAAGAGCTTCAAGATTACCTAGGCATTTCATGGTCTGGATGGATTGGGCGCTACTTTGATGAGCTGGATTATCAAAAAAATACGGAAATTCCCCAATGGGTAGTGGATGAATATGGTGATGATTGGCCTTATAAAGGTGGAGGCTTTCTAGTCTTTAACGAACTTACTGAAAAGCTAGTAGTATTAGAGCTGGATAAGCATGTCAAAACAGAAGGGATTCAGCTGCAATTTACTGAAGAGGGCAAGCAATTTTTTCATACCTCGGCAAGTGCGAAGTATGAATATTGGTTTGATATTATTACGCCAAAATATGCTGAAGATGCACTCGCTAATTATAAGTGGAATTTAACAGAAGAAGGCTCCAAGTTATTAGATGACAATAATATTCCACAACAATTTGCAGCGATTGTCGCACAGGATAAACGTTATACGACAAGCTATTATTTTGCAGGCGATTTCAATGATATGGCACGAGTACCTGCATTCTATAAAGCCAAAGGTTTGCCTACTATTTATAAATATGCTGAGAAGTTTGCTGACAGTTCCTTTTATTGGTCTATCTACATACCAGTGATGCACAAAATATTTGAGACATTTGATAAAAAGGAAATTAAGGAAGCAAGTCACCCTAATGGCTTAAATTACAATGCACGTGTCCAAGGTGAAACGTTTGAAGTGTTACAAGATGGAAAATGGAAACCGATAACATTTAAAGGTGTTAATATTGGTATGGGAAAACCAGGTGCATTTCCTGGCGAAGCGGCAATTACTGAAGAAGAGTATTATCGGTGGTTTAATCAAATTGCTGCGATGAATGCGAATACGATTCGTGTATATACGTTACATCCACCAGGTTTCTACCGAGCACTTGCAAAGTACAATGAAGAAAATCCACAAAAACCGCTATATGTTTTACATGGTGTGTGGATAAATGAAGAAGGCTTAGCGGAATCGCTCGATGCTTATGATGAGGCGACGTTAAAGGATTTCCAACATGAAATGCAGCAAATGGTTGATGTGATTCACGGTAATACTTATGTGAAGCCTGTTGCAGGGCATGCGTCTGGTTTATATGATGTAGACGTTTCACAATATGTTATTGGTTGGGTACTTGGCATTGAGTGGTATCCAAAAATGGTCGTTGGCACAAATGAAAAGCATGCAAATATTGGACAATATAACGGCACATTTTTTGAAACAAAAAATGCCTCACCGTTCGAGCATTGGCTAGCTGAGCAAATGGATACCATTACAGTTTATGAGAAGAACAAATACAATTGGATGCGTCCGATGAGTTTTACGAACTGGGTAACAACCGATTTACTTGAACATCCATCGGAACCATCAGAGGATGAAGATTTAGTAGGCGTAAACCCGAATGTCATCTGGACGAAGGGGGACATGCAAAAACCAGGACAATTTGCTTCGTATCATGTCTATCCTTATTACCCAGACTTCTTTAATTTTGATAAAGATTATTTAAATTACGTAGATTTTCGTGGCCAGAAAAATAGTTATGCTGCTTATTTAAAAGAATTGCATGAGGCACATACAATGCCGATACTGATCGCCGAATTCGGTATTCCAGCATCCCGTGGCATGACACATGAAAATGTCTACGGCTGGAACCAAGGACATATGTCTGAAAAGGCACAAGGTGAGACATTGCAACATTTGTATGAAGATATTATGCATGAAGGCTTGCTTGGCGGTCTTGTTTTTACTTGGCAGGATGAATGGTTTAAACGCACGTGGAATACGATGGACTACGATGATCCAAATCGTCGACCGTTCTGGTCTAATGCGCAAACGAATGAACAACAGTTCGGACTTATGAGCTTTGATCGAAATAAAATTTTAGTCGATGGCAATTTAAAAGATTGGAAAGATGGCACACAACTTTACGGAACATCGCCTTCTAGCGCCATTGACTTTGCAGTTGATTACGATGAAAAATATGTGTACATGAAATTGCAAAGTGACGATTTAAAAAATGCTTCACCACGTATTTTATTAGATGTAGTGCCAAATCAGGGTAATACATCTGCCACAACTATTAAAAATATGACATTTTCAAATGGTGTCGATTTTATGGTGGAACTGAATAAAGACAGTGATTCTCGTGTTGTCATCGATGAATACTATGATTTCTATGATTATTTTTATGGGCATCGTTTAAACATGATTGCTCCACGCATGCAAAAAGCGACTAAAAATAGTGGGAAGTTTGCGCCAATATACTATGTGTTAAATAAACAATTGTATTTACCAGAACAAAAAGTAACAACGGACTTTAGTTTCTATGAAACAGGAAAGTTGCTGCAGGGCAATGCAAATCCTGAAGCACGAGACTATAATTCACTTGTCGACTACACGTGGACTGATGACAATGTCATTGAGCTACGAATACCTTGGCTCCTTATCCAATCAAAAGATCCGAGTCAGCGCGAGTTTATGGGTGATTTATATGCAAATGGTGATACAGCTTCCGTAAAAGTGGATGATATTTATATCGGTCTCGTATTTGTTGATAGGGAAGGGAACGTAGTACAATCTTTACCGAAAACAAATAATGATGTATTGCCAGCGCTTGAATCATATAGTTGGGATACTTGGCAACAACCTAAGTACAATGAACGGTTAAAACAATCCTATTATATTTTACAGGAGCTATTTAAAGAAAAATAAACGATACAGATGACTGTATTAATATCAATAATAGTAAAAAAACTACCCAGTGGATCGACCATTCCATTGGGTAGTTTTGATTATTTAAAAATTTGTTTACTGAAATTGAGAAAGTCGGGAAAAGAAATTCGTTACGAAATCTAAAAATATTTTTTCTGAAGGTGCAATTTCACGATTTACGGGCGAAATAATACCAACTGTTCTAGGAATGGTAGGTGATTCAATCGGCACTTTAATTGTAAAGCGAGCTGCTGAATCATAAAGGGAGCTTTCGGGTAATAGGCTGACACCAATGCCTGCAGCTACCAAACCTTTTAAGGCATCTAAGTCTTCTCCTTCAGAGATGACATTTGGTAAGAAACCTGCTGCGCGACAAGCATCCATCGCAACTTTATGCAAAATATAGCCATCTGGAAAAAGGACGAACAGGTCATTACGTAAATCGGCCAGCTGAATACTTTCTCGTTTTGCTAAAGGATGGTTCGCTGGCAATAAGGCTGCAATATTTTCGGTGAATAATATGGTTGATTGTATCGCTTCGTCTTTCGGTGGAAGAGGACCTAAAAATGCTAAGTTCAATTCACGGTTTTTTACTGCGTCAATTAAAAAACGATAAGAACCTTGGCGCAGTTGGAATTGCAATTCTGGATATTCACGCTTGAAAGCGGAAATAACAGTTGGCAAAACATAACTTGCTAAGCTAGTAGGAAAGCCGATTTTAATCGTACCTTTCGCGGGATCTAAATATTCCTCTACTTGCTTCGCTGCAAAATCTATTGCTTTTAAAGCGGTAATTGTATGTTCAAGAAAAGTTTTTCCTATCGGCGTTAATTTGACATTTCGGCCAACGCGTTCAAAAAGAGGTGTACCTAATTCATCTTCTAAGTTGGCAATTTGACGACTAATTGCTGATTGGGCAACGTGAAGATGTTCAGCAGCCTCAGAAATATGCTCACGCTCTGCAACCTCTACAAAATAACGTAATTGACGTAATTCCACTGGATATTCACCTCTATTAATCGAAAAATACGATTGCTTATATTTTAATTATATAATATTTAATAGATAAAAAGACTGAAAAATTAGCATAGTGCAAAATAAAAGAAAGAAAGATGATAAACAGCGCATGAAGGCGGTTATATTAGCAAAATAAAACGATTGTGAAAGGACGTTTTCTACTAGTTTTGTTAGTAATTTGAGAGTTTAGTCTTGTAAAATAAGTTCGAGGTGGAGATTTATGATAAAGAAGGGGATCAGTTGGCTGCTTATCATTTTAGCAATTACTATGTTAGCTGGTTTAACATTTAACGATCAGGAAGCGAACAATACCAAGTTGCAAGCGAAAGATGGGTTATTAGATCTTTCAGAGATTTCAAGAAATGAAAAAGTCGTTGCCCTCTCTGGAGAATGGAAGTTTATAGGGAATCAATATGTAGATGCAAGTCATTTTCCACCAAATGCAACGTTGGAAAAGGTACCTGGTTCTTGGAGCGAGGATGTCCAGTATGGAACGTATCAGCTCAAAGTTGAATTACCTCTACATTTCGAGAAAATAGGTCTTCGTGTGCGAAATATTTGGTCTGCACACCGCCTTTTTATAAATGGTAAAGAACTTGCTACTTATGGCACTCTGGGAACAGAAAAAGAGGGAGCTATTGCTAGTAATCCAGTGTATGAATTATATTTTACACCTACAACAAAATCACTAACGATTACATTGCAAGTAGCAGATTTTTTTAATGCCCGGCATGGCATTATATTTCCGATTGATATCGGTGTTGCGGAGACGATAGCTAACGATGTTGTGAAAGATGTAAATTTAGAAAAAACAACGATTATTATTTTATTTATTTTTTCAATCTTTCACTGCAGTTTGTATTTATTAAGAACGAAAGATAAAGCATTTTTTTATAGTGCCATGTACTTCTTTACACTTGCTTTGCTCGTTTCTACGCGCGGCGAAAGGACGCTTTATCGAGAGTTTCCCTCAATGCCATTTGAACTGTACTTTCGATTACAAGATTTTATTACGTATCTAAATGCAGTGACGCTATTCTTTTTCTTTGTCTATACAGTTGAAACGATGGTGAAGCGTCGAACAGCGATACTATTGACGCTACCTCTTGTTTTATACGGACTAGGGACACTGCTCAGCCCAGCAAGGTCCTTATCCTCTTTACAGTATATCTTTTTTGGATACATAAATGGCTTGGCTCTCGTCATTATTGCTAGATTAGTCTATTTGTTTTTCACTAAAAATACGCGAATTCCTAATAATGAGTTAATCATACTGAGTGCATCAGTGTTTTCACTGTTTATTTTTTCGGTAAGTGGTGCCTTTGACCAGCTTTATTTTACAGGGAAAAATATGTTCAATCGATTGGGCTTGCTATTTTTTATTTTAGGCATGAATGTCTTCCTAGCAATGCGGCTCATTAATCGAACAACAGAAGCAGAGATTTTTAGCGAGCGATTGGAAAAAGCTACGATAGGTAAAGATTCCTTTTTAGAAGTTACAACAAAGGAACTTGAACAACCTCTTTATCACGCCCTTAACGTCACGAAGTCCTTATCAGCAACTCGACCTTTAGTGGAACATCAATTGCTGGAGCAACAGCTTGAACGCTTATTATATTTAGTGAATGACTTGAAGGATTTTACAAAAATTCGATTTCAGGATTTTCACATTGATGTCCATCCGGTAAATGTGCAAATGATTATTCAACATGTCGTAAAAATGCATGAACGGACGATGGAAAAAGCAAATATTAAATATTATATGCATGCGGATAGTCAACTACTGATACAGGCAGATGAACATAGAATGGGCCAAATTATGTATCGTATAGTAGAAACGGCCATTGCGCATGCCGGTAATGGCGAAGTTGTTCTTAGCATTATGCATCTTGACACAGATGTCAGAATAGCAGTTGAAGGGACAGGGCCGGATATTATTGAACAAATTGCCGCCGATGTGACAGGTCAATCGATTGGCAAGGCAATTATTGAACAAATGGGTGGTACGTATTCGGTCGATATCTTACAGGATGGGATACGATTTTTATTAACATTGCCTTTTGGTGGCTATGAAGAAAAACAACCAAATAAAACGAACGATACAGTGCCATTGCTGCCTCCGATGATCAATGACCATTTACCAACTTTATTGATTGTTGAGGATGATGTGATCCATGCTGAGGTGCTACAAAGCCTTCTTCAGCAACATTACGCCATTTCGTTAGCGCATAATGCAAAGGAGGCGTTTCATGCGATCCAACATAAAGAGCCTGATTTTATATTAATTGATGAAGTAATGCCAGGGATGGATGGCTTAGTGCTCACACAAAAAATAAGACAACAATATAGTTATATGGATTTGCCAATTATTATGCTCGTAGCGAATGAATATCCGACGAATATTTCACTTGTCCTTGAATCAGGAGCGAATGATTATATTCGAAAGCCTGCCTCGAAAGAAACAATATTAGCGCGGTTATCTGCCATTTCTTTAGCAAAAGAAGCGATAACAAATGCGATTGAGCATGAGATGGCATTTTTACAAGCACAAATAAAACCGCACTTTTTATATAATGCGCTTAGTAGTATTATTTCCTTCTGCTATACAGATGGAGAGCGGGCCGGCCATTTATTAACGATGTTGTCCACCTATTTACGTTATATTTTTGATTCTGGTAAGGAAGGTTTCCGCGCAACGCTTGAAAAAGAGTTGGAAATTATTCAAGCCTATGTAGAAATTGAACAAGCTCGGTTTGGTGCTAGACTAAATGTTGTGGTTGAAATGGATGAGGCAATTGATGCAGCAAAAGTTGAAGTGCCGAGTCTGCTAATACAGCCACTTGTCGAAAATGCAATTCGTCATGGAATTTTTGAAAAAGAAGGAAATGGCAATGTCCTTGTAAAAATCATAAAAGAAGAAAATTGTATGCTCGTTCAAGTTGTGGATGATGGCGTTGGTATGACGACAGAGCAAGTAGCGAATTTAACAATGGGTAAAAATATTAGCTCAACTGGAATAGGATTTACAAATGTTTTACGTCGTGTAAAAGAATTACCACATGCTACGCTAACGATTCAATCTAAAGTAAATGAAGGAACAACGATGACTTTAAAACAACCTTTAAAGGAGTATGCCAATGTGGAACATTATTATGGTAGAAGATGAAGAGCCTATTCTAAACTTGCATAAACGTTTACTGGAGAAGGATGGTCTTTTTAAGGTAATTGCCACTTTTACTTCCCCAATCGAAGCGGCAAAGGAGCTAGCAAAAATCCGTGCCGATGCTATTTTTTTAGATATTGAAATGCCTAAACTGAATGGCTTAGAGCTGGCCTTAAAGCTGGTTGAGGAAGGTATCGATGTACCAATCATCTTTTCTACAGCATACACAAAATATGCCGTTGATGCTTTTCGCGTACAAGCGCTCGATTATGTTTTAAAACCAATGACGCCGAATACGGTACTGCAATTAGATGAACGACTTGCAAAATATTATGGACGTCAGAAACAACAAGCTATTGCGAAGCTAGAAGTCCGTCTTCGAGGGGATGCAGCAACACGGATGAATGGTCGAGCTATTAAATGGCGCACAAAAGTAACGGAGGAACTGTTCTATTATTTGTTATTAAACGAAGGAGCAGTCGTTTCCAAATATCGAATTTTAGATGATATTTGGCCAAATCTTGATGAACGCAAAGCATTAGCAAACTTGTATAACACAATTTATCGATTGCGCCAAATGTTTAACGAGCTTGAAGTACCTATTCAAATAGAACGTATTAATGATGGCTATGAAATGAAAACCAATAATGCGGTCGTGCTACAAATGTCAAACGAGCCTGATTCATTCTTGCTAGAATCAAAGGGCTATTTATGGGCGTATAAAATATGCTGAATTCTTGAGTGCGGGTTGCCGCTTGTTGTGCTGAGCGGAAAGCAACCGCCGTAGCGGACATCGACAGTAAGAAAAAGTGATAGATTGATGACAGTCAATCTATCACTTTTTCTCGTTTCCATGTTTTATTTTGAATTACATGCAAAATTTACGTAGACTCGCATGGATGCAAATTTAAAACGAAATGAGTGTGCTAGTACTCTATAATTTTATTTCCTTATAATGATTCCATTTTAATGAAATAGGATATAGTATAGATATGGCTGTTTGTGCATATTTGTCACAAAACCGCTACAATTAACACTTTATGCGAGGTTTCCACTATGTAGCTAGATGAAATCCATTCTCATTTAGAGATATTTTATTGAAAATAGACTTTATTGATTCTCATTGTCACTTTCGTTTAGCAATAAACTGAAAATGCTTACAAAGTCTTTATATTTCACGATTTCATCATGGAAAAGTGAAAGTGGTCAAAATGGTTTGCATAGAGAACGATTTTCAGTTAAGATTAGAATGATGATAATTAAGGAATGGTTGCCCATTCACAGAACACACTATGGAGGTATTTTCATGTCAACTTTAGTAATTAAAGATCTTCACGTTGAAATCGACGGGAAAGAGATTTTAAAAGGCGTAAACCTTACAATTAATACAAATGAAATCCATGCAATTATGGGACCAAACGGAACTGGTAAATCGACACTAGCTTCTGCAATTATGGGACACCCAAAATATGAAGTTACTTCTGGTACAGTTGAACTTGATGGTGAAAACGTACTTGAAATGGAAGTAGATGAGCGTGCACAAGCTGGTTTATTCCTAGCTATGCAATACCCATCAGAAATCGCTGGTGTAACAAACGCTGATTTCTTACGTTCAGCTATTAATGCACGCCGTGAAGAGGGCGACGAAATTTCATTAATGAAATTCATTCGTGAATTAGATAAAAATATGGAATTCCTTGAAATGAACGAAGATATGGCACAACGTTATCTAAATGAAGGTTTCTCTGGCGGTGAGAAAAAACGTAACGAGATTCTTCAATTAATGATGATTAAGCCAACTTTCGCTATTTTAGATGAAATTGACTCTGGTCTTGATATTGATGCATTAAAAGTAGTTTCTAAAGGTATTAATGCAATGCGTGGCGAAGGCTTTGGTTGCTTAATGATTACGCACTACCAACGTCTACTTAACTACATCACGCCAGATCATGTACACGTAATGATGCAAGGTCGCGTTGTAAAATCAGGTGGCGCAGAATTAGCACAGCGTTTAGAAGCAGAAGGTTATGACTGGATTAAAAAAGAATTAGGTATCGAAGAAGAAACAGAAGAACAAGAAGCATAAGAAGGAGGACGAATTAGCATGACAGTGGAACTTAACTTGCCTGTAACAGTACAGGACGTGCGCTCGTTCTCAGAAGCTAACGGTGAACCAACTTGGTTTGCTGAGCTTCGTACGGCAGCACTAGACAAAGCAGCTGGTTTAGATATGCCAAAACCAGATAGAACTAATATTACAAAATGGGATTTCATGAACTTCCCAAGTCATACAGTTGTCAGTGAAAAATACACTTCACTTGATGAACTACCAGAAGAGGCACGAGGCTTAATTGACCTTGAGCAAGAAAACTTATATATTCAACGCAACAACACACCAGCGTTTATTAAAACGTCACAGGAACTTGCAGATAAAGGTGTTATTTTTACAGACATGCTAACTGCTGTTCGTGAACATGGTGAGCTTGTGCAAAAATACTTCATGACTGAAGCAGTAAAAGTTGATGAACATAAATTAACTGCACTTCACGCAGCACTTGTTAATGGGGGCGTATTCGTTTACGTACCAAAAAATGTCGTGATCGAGCAACCGTTACAAGTAGTATTTTTAAATGACAATGCAGAAGCTTCATTATATAACCACGTATTAGTAGTAGCTGAGGCAAATGCAGCTGTCACATATGTTGAAACGTATATTTCAACAGTTGAAGAAGCAAAAGCTCAAGCTAACATTATTTCAGAAGTCATTGTCCAAGATAATGCACAAGTTATTTACGGTGCGGTTGATGTACTTGCTAAAGGTTATACTACTTATGTAAACCGTCGTGCTCGTTTAGCGCGTGATGCAAAAGTTGATTGGGCACTTGGTTTAATGAATGATTCCGATACAATTTCTGAAAACATTACACACCTTGTTGGAGACGGTTCTCATGCTGATACAAAAACAGTTGTTGTTGGTCGCGGAGAACAAAAACTAAACTTCACAACAGAAGTTCGTCACTGGGGTAAAAACTCAAATGGTCACATTTTAAAACACGGTGTGATGAAAGATGCAGCACAGTCAATCTTTAACGGTATTGGCTACATTGAACACGGTGCTACAAAAGCGGATGCGCAACAAGAATCACGTGTGCTTATGCTTTCTGAAAAAGCACGTGGCGATGCCAACCCAATTCTTTTAATTGACGAAGATGATGTAACAGCAGGACACGCAGCATCTGTAGGTCGAGTAGATCCACTACAACTTTATTACTTAATGAGTCGTGGTATCTCGAAAGCAGAAGCAGAGCGCCTTGTTATCCATGGATTCCTTGCGCCAGTTGTTACGCAATTACCTATCGAAGGCGTTCAAAAGCAACTGACGGAGGTTATTGAAAGGAAAGTTCGCTAATGATCAATAAAGACATTAAAAGCTATTTCCCAATATTAAATCAACAAGTCAATGGTCATCCACTTGTTTACCTTGATAGTGCAGCAACATCTCAAAAGCCTAGTCAAGTAATTGAAGCAATCAAGCATTACTATGAATTCGATAACTCGAATGTTCACCGAGGTGTGCATACGTTGGGAAATCGTGCGACCGACAAATACGAGGGTGCTCGTGATAAGGTGCGTAACTTCATTAATGCGCAATCAACAGAAGAAATTATCTTTACTCGCGGTACAACAACTGCGTTAAATACAGTGGCTTCTAGTTATGGTCGTGCAAATGTTGGGCAAGGTGATGAAATTGTTATTACACAGATGGAGCACCATTCCAATATTATTCCTTGGCAACAGCTTGCTAAAGAAAAAAATGCGACATTAAAGTACATTGATCTTGAGGCGGATGGCACACTTGATCTTGAAAAAGTTCGTGCGACAATTACGCCGAAAACAAAAATTGTGTCAGTATCCATGGCATCGAATGTTCTCGGTACGATTAATCCGATTAAAGAAATTGCAAAAATTGCACATGCTAATGGTGCCGTAATGGTAGCAGATGCTGCACAAGCTGCACCGCATATGAAAATAGACGTGCAAGATTTAGATGTAGATTTTTTAGGGTTTTCAGGACATAAAATGTGCGGACCGACTGGAATAGGTGTACTATATGGTAAAAAAGAGCACCTAGAAAAGATGGAGCCAATTGAATTTGGTGGCGAAATGATCGACTTTGTTGGACTGCATGATTCAACGTGGAAAGAATTGCCGTGGAAATTTGAAGGTGGTACGCCTATTATTGCAGGTGCAATCGGTTTAGGTGCTGCTATTGATTTCCTAAATGAAGTAGGGTTAGATAATATTGCACAGCACGAGCATAAGCTTGTAGGCTATGCGATGGATCAGCTTGAAACAATTGAGGGACTGAAAATTTTTGGACCACGTGATCCGATGAAACGTTGTGGACTTGTTACGTTTAACTTAGATGATGTACATCCACATGATGTGGCAACAGTTCTTGACATGAACGGTATTGCTGTTCGTGCAGGACATCATTGCGCACAGCCACTAATGAAATGTCTCCAACAAGTAGCGACAGCGCGCGCAAGCTTCTATCTGTATAATACGGAGGAAGATATTGACCGCTTAGTTGCTGGGTTGCGTACTGCGAAGGAGTATTTTGGCGATGTCTTTTAATAATTTAGATCAACTATACCGTTCAGTTATCATGGATCATTATAAAAATCCGCGCAATAAAGGATCTTTAGAAACAGATGCTGTAACAATAGATATGAACAATCCGACTTGTGGCGATCGTATTCACTTAACGCTTAAAGTGACGGATGGCATTGTGGAAGATGCGAAATTTGACGGTGAAGGCTGTTCGATTTCGATGTCTTCTGCATCAATGATGACACAAATTATCAAAGGGAAAAAAGTAGAAGAAGCATTAGAGCTTGCTGATATTTTCTCAAAAATGATGATGGGTGAAGAATATAGCGATAAATACGACCTAGAGGATGTCGAAGCACTGCAAGGTGTTTCACAATTCCCTGCACGAATTAAATGTGCGACATTGGCTTGGAAAGCAATGGAAAAAGGCGTAAAAGAATAATAATTCGTGAACGGAGGAGAAATAATGGCTAAAAAAATGCCGGATATTGGCGATTACAAATACGGATTCCATGACAAGGACGTATCAATTTTCCGTTCAAAACGTGGTTTGACTGAAGAAATCGTCCGTGAAATTTCAAATATGAAGCAAGAGCCTGAGTGGATGTTAGAATACCGCTTAAAAGCGCTTGAAACTTTCTATAAAAAACCAATGCCACAATGGGGTGGCGAACTTGGCGATTTAGATTTCGATGAAATTACGTACTACGTAAAACCATCTGAAGCTACGCAAAAATCTTGGGATGAAGTACCTGAAGAAATTAAAGCTACATTCGATAAATTAGGTATTCCTGAGGCAGAACAAAAATATCTTGCTGGTGTATCTGCTCAGTACGAATCTGAAGTAGTATATCACAATATGAAACAAGATTTAGAAGATCTTGGTATTGTATTCAAGGATACGGATTCAGCTTTACGCGAAAATGAAGATATTTTCAAAAAATACTGGGGTAAAGTAATTCCTTACACTGACAATAAATTTGCTGCGTTAAACTCAGCAGTTTGGTCAGGTGGTTCATTTATCTATGTGCCACCAGGTGTCAAAGTTGAAACACCTTTACAAGCTTACTTCCGTATTAACTCTGAAAACATGGGTCAATTCGAACGTACGCTCATTATTGTTGATGAAGGCGCACATGTACACTATGTTGAAGGATGTACAGCTCCTGTTTATACAACAAACTCTTTACACTCAGCAGTAGTAGAAATTATCGTCGAAAAAAATGCTTACTGCCGTTATACAACGATTCAAAACTGGGCGAACAACGTTTACAACTTAGTAACAAAACGTACTGTTGTTGAAGAAAACGGTACGATGGAATGGATCGATGGTAATATTGGTTCTAAATTAACGATGAAATACCCAGCTTGTATCCTTAAAGGTGAAGGCGCTCGTGGTATGACATTATCCATTGCATTAGCAGGTAAAGGGCAACACCAACATGCTGGAGCAAAAATGATTCATATGGCACCTAACACATCTTCTACAATCGTTTCTAAATCGATTGCGAAACAAGGTGGTAAAGTAACATATATGGGTCAAGTACGTTTCGGTCCGAAAGCAAGTGGGGCGCGTGCTAACATTGAATGTGATACGTTAATCATGGATAACCAATCTACTTCGGATACAATTCCATACAATGAAATTTTAAATGATAATGTTTCTTTAGAGCATGAAGCGAAAGTTTCAAAAGTGTCGGAAGAACAATTATTCTACTTAATGTCTCGTGGTATTTCTGAAGAAGAAGCAACTGAAATGATTGTAATGGGCTTTATCGAACCATTTACGAAAGAATTACCAATGGAATATGCAGTAGAAATGAACCGTCTCATCAAGTTCGAGATGGAAGGTTCTATCGGCTGATTTTTTGTTGATGTGCATGCGACTAGAGCTATTTTAGCTTTAGTCGCTTTTTATATTTGTTGAAAGTGTATGCTATCATTATGTACATAAGGAGGGAGTCACTTGATTCGAGTAGGGTTAACAGGCTGGGGCGATCATCCTTCGTTATATAGTAGTGTGACTGCCTCAAAGGACAAATTATTCGATTATGCAGGTCATTTTTTAACCGTAGAATTAGATACTTCTTTTTATGCGATACCATCAGTGGAGAATGTTCGTAAATGGTGTGAGCAAACGCCAGACTCATTTCGTTTTGTAATAAAAGCCTATCAGGGAATGACCGGTCATTTACGCGGAGAAATTCCTTTCGAATCTAAAAACGATATGTTCAATGCTTTTATTGACTGTGCAAATGAATTTAAACGTCATGGCAAGTTAGCGATGGTCTTAGCACAATTTCCACCATGGTTTGATTGTCAGTCGAAAAATGTACAATATTTATTGTATATTAGGCAACAATTAAAAGCATTTGATGTAGCGATTGAATTTCGCAATCAGACATGGTATGCACAGAAAGTTGTCCAACAAACGATGGATTTTTTAAAGGAACATCAATTTATCCATACTATTTGTGATGAACCGCAAGCTGGTAGTGGTTCTGTGCCCTTTTATCCTGAAGTAACGGCCAATAAGGCACTCGTCCGTATACATGGACGCAATATTCACGGTTGGCGTAATACGGGCAATGCAGAGAACTGGCGCAAAGTTCGTTTTTTATATGACTATAATAAAGAAGAACTACAGCAAATCGGCGAGCATGTTCAAAGGATAGAGCCTAACGTACAAGAGCTCTTTGTTTTATTTAATAATAACTCTGGCCAGCATGCCGCGAAAAATGCCAAGGAACTACAGGCATTACTAGCCCTCCAAGATAGAGGTTTAGCACCAAAACAATTAAATATGTTTGAAGGAGAACTATAATGGAGTTTATTCTTTTAATAGTAATTGCACTACTATCCGGGCTAATTGGCTCGCTTGTAGGACTAGGTGGAGGGATTATTTTAGTACCGGCCACTTTATTTGTTGGTATAAATCTTGGGATGATCCCAGAAATTACACCGCAAAAGGTCGTTGGGCTATCTGTTGTAATGATGATCTTCACCGGTTTAGCATCAACATTAAGCTACATGAAATCCAAAACAGTAGATTATAAAAGTGGATTTATATTTTTTCTAGGCAGTATTCCGGGGACGATGGTAGGTGCATGGGTCAATAAAGGATTGGATTTACCGTCATTTAACTTATATTTTGGCATATTGTTAATCGTCATATCGGTAATTTTACTTATCCGAGATAAATTGAAGCCAGTACAATGGTTTGTGAAAAATGGTACACAACATCAATTTGTAGATGTTGAAGGGAAAACGTATGTGTACGGCTATCCAATTTGGTTTGCGTTATTATTTTGCTTTACTGTTGGTTTTGCTTCAGGCTTATTTGGCATCGGGGGTGGTGCGCTGATTGTGCCTGCAATGATTATTTTATTTTTATTTCCGCCACATGTTGCCGTGGCCACATCGATGTTTATGGTATTTCTAAATTCGATTATTAACTCCGCAAGTCATATTTATTTAGGAAATGTTCCGTGGCTGTATACAATTCCTGTTATTCCTGGTGCATACATCGGGGCAAAGCTTGGGGCAGCGCTAAATAAAAAAATTAAATCCGATACACTTGTCCTTGCACTGCGAATTATTTTATTATTATTAGGAATTCGTTCCATTATAGAGGGCTTATTGTAAAGAAGAGGTGGCTTGAATGCTGGAAAAAATTCATATTTTTCATACAAATGATTTGCATAGTCATTTTAAGTATTGGCCGCGCATGGCAAGCTATGTCAATACACAACGGGCTCATTTGGCTGCTTTAGGTGAAACTAGCTTTTTAGTTGATGTTGGGGATCATGTAGATAGATCGAATATCTATACGGATGCTACCGTTGGGAAGGGCAATGTGAAACTATTAAATAACGCTGGTTATGATGTGGTGACAATCGGTAATAATGAAGGCATTACATTATCCCATGAAGAGCTATTTCATCTATATGATGATGCGCGATTTGACGTTGTAGTAGCGAATGTTACAGCAGCTAAAGGAGAAAATCCAGCATGGTTAAAGCCATATGTTGTAAAAACGTCGAAACACGGAACGAAAATTGCTGTGATTGCTGCAACCGCGATGTTCGAGATTTATTATAAAGAATTGAACTGGCATATTGAAGATGCACGAAGCTCGCTTATTCGCTTAACGCACCAACTGCGTCAAGAAGTAGATATTGTTGTTTGTCTGTCACATTTAGGCATTACTGAAGATGAATTATTGGCGGAGGAATGCCCAGAAATCGACGTTATCTTTGGTTCACACACACATCATACACTACCAACTGGGAAGTACGTTAATGGGGTATTGCTCACTGGCGGAGGAAAATTCGGACAATATACGGGACATTTAGTGGTAGAATATGATAAAAAAACGAGGGAAATTGTTGAAAAAAAGGATACTTTAATTCATAATAAGGACTTGCCAATTGTTGAAAATGAAAATGAGTTTTTACTATCTTTAGAAGAAGAAGGTAATCAATTATTAGACAAGCCCGTTTTTTTAACGAAAAAAGCGTACAATAAGGAATGGTTCCATTACTCGCAATTATCACACTTATTTGCACAAGCGATTTTAGAAAAAAGTGGTGCGGATTGTGCGTTATTTAACGCAGGCATATTTTTAGAAGGTCTTCCAAAAGGAACAGTTACCGCGCTTGATTTGCATAAAATTTTTCCTCACCCGATTAATTTATGTACAATTGAATTGTCCGTTTCGGAAATGAAGGAAATTTTCCAGCAATCTAAAAATGAAGAATGGCCGAATATGGAGCTTAAAGGTTTAGGTTTTAGGGGCGTTATTTTTGGCAAGATGCTAACGTATGGCTTTACGATGAATGAAGATCGTCAATTGCTCATTAATGGACAAATAGCAGATAATGAGCGTACTTATACATTAGTAACACTTGATTTGTTTACGTTCGGTTATTTTTATCCAAGCTTTAAATATGCAAAGAAAAAATATATTTTACCTGATTTTTTACGCAATATTATGTTAGAGTACGGGCAAAGTTTCTTTAAGCTATAGATATATAAAATGCTTTAAGAATGGATTGGGGAAGAAGTCATGCGATTAATTTCAATCGATGTATTAAAAGAAGGAATGGTATTAGGAAGAACCATCTGGAATGAGGCAGGTCATCCACTTTTAAAGAAAGATGTTGTCATTAATGAACGTATTATTGAGAGACTTCAACAGTTGAATACGCATTATTTATATATTGATGACAAAATTTCTGAAGGGATTGAAGTAAAGGAAACGGTTCCTCCTGATGTCCGAAATAAAACAATCTCAACCATTAAAGATTCTTTCCAATCCTTAAATGGTTTAAGTACAGTGAATGCCTCTTATATACTTGATCAGCAATCGAAAGCGATTGTGACGATTGTCGATGAACTACTTTCAGCTGTTACAGGCAATGATGAAATTTTAACGATTTTAACAGATGCTTATTTATTCGATGAATACTTATATCAGCATTCTTTTCATGTAACCTTATATTCAATTGCTATCGCGAAAGAATTAGGGCATTCAGCCGAGGATCTACGTTTAATTGGGATTGGTGCCTTATTGCATGATGTTGGAAAGATTATGGTGCCGAAAGAGATATTAAAAAAACCAGGGCGATTATCGCATGAGGAATTTGAAATGATGAAAATGCACACTCGTTTTGGGTTTGATTTATTACGTAATTTACATTCCATTTCCTTACTGGTTGCACATTGCGCTTTTCAACATCATGAACGCATCGATGGAAGTGGCTATCCACGAGGTTTAGTTGATTTTGAAATCCATCCTTTTGCCAAAATTATTGGCGTAGCGGATGTATTTGATGCGGTGACGACTAACCGTGTATATCGTGAAAAAATGCTTCCTTCCCAAGGGCTTGCGATTGTAGAAGCGGGCTCAGGTACCCTTTATGATGCGCGTATTGTCGACGCATTGAAAAGATCGGTTGTACATTATCCGAATGGCTTAATCTTAAAATTATCAGATGGTCGTCGAGGAATAGTCTCAAAACAAAATAATTTGGATTCCTCCTTGCCATGGATTCGAATTTTTGAAGAACAAGATGAATTACTCACAGCGACCTATGAAATCAATTTAGTGGACTATCCAACTGTAACAATCGATAGTATTGAAACCGATTATGTCGTACCATCGAGAGTCGTATAATTTGCTCCTCCTGTTCATACGTTGTAGAACAGGAGGAGATTTTTTTGTTTTTCCCTCGAAAAAGGATGAAATTGCGAACGAATAACAAAAGAGGTATACAGCTAAATCGTTTAACCTTACTAATTGTTGCAAGTATCATTTGTATTGTACTTTTTCTTTATTTCTTAAATGAGCGGCTGAAGCCAACCTATTTGGAGTATGCGGAAGTACAAACGAATAAAATTGCATCGTATGTTGTCAGTAAAGCCATTAATTCACGTACTTCTAACGTATTAGACGTTAATGATATAATCGAAGATGTACCATCTGGTACGTCCGTAACGACAAAATTTAATACGGAAATTATCAATAGAGTACGTGCAGAAACATTGGAGCTTGTAAAAATGTATTTAGAGCAGGCTGAACATGGAGAATTGTCCCATTTACCTGACTTAGATAATGTCGAATATGATGTCAATAAAATTCAACAAGGGGATGGTATTGTTTTTTTCGTCCCGCTCGCACAGGCAGCTGATTTACCTTTGCTCGGCAATTTGGGGCCGAAAATACCAATACGTTTTCATGTAATTGGCAATGTCCATAGTAATGTAACGTCTGACATTAGGGAATTTGGTATTAATAGTGCTTATGTGGAAGTAGGAATTCATATAGAAGTGAATGTCCAAATAATCGTCCCATTTGCCAGCAAATCAACGACAGTATCTCAAGATATCCCAGTAGCAATGGGATTAACGAGAGGCCCAGTACCAAATATTTATACAAATGGCGGAGATGCCGTACAGCCATCTATCGAAGTGCCAGTACCTTATCAGTAGAAATGTTAAATTGAGAGTAAATGCTAGTTGATGCCGTTCGTGTAATATGATACATTGACAACAGTGATGGTAGATAATATTCAACAAAAGATAACTTTGATAGGGGCGAATTTGTATGACATCCTGTAAACCTACTAGCAATGAAAAAGAACAACATGTAAGAAAACCGGATTGGTTAAAAATTAAATTAAACACGAATGATGAATATAAGGGTTTAAAAAAGCTGATGCGTGAGAAAAACCTTCATACAGTATGTGAGGAAGCACGCTGTCCAAATATTCATGAATGCTGGGGTGAGCGCCGTACAGCAACAATGATGATTTTAGGATCGGTTTGTACACGTGCTTGTCGTTTCTGCGCGGTAAAAACAGGTTTACCAAATGAGTTAGATCTTGCAGAACCAGAACGTGTTGCAGATTCTGTCGCAATTATGAATTTAAAGCACGTTGTAATTACAATGGTAGCACGTGATGATTTAAAGGATGGCGGTGCAGAAGTATTAGCTGAAACAGTGCGTGCGATTCGCCGCAAAAGTCCTTTCACGTCTGTCGAAGTTTTACCTTCTGATTTAGGTGGTTTGAAGGAAAATCTTCAACTTTTAATGGATGCTAAACCAGATATTTTAAATCATAATATCGAAACGGTACGCCGTTTAACGCCAAGAGTACGTGCGCGCGCAAAATACGAGCGTTCTTTAGAATTCCTTCGTTTAGCTAAAGAAATGCAACCTGACATTCCAACAAAGTCATCATTAATGATTGGCTTAGGTGAAACGCATGAAGAAATTTTAGAGGTAATGGATGATTTACGTGCGAACAACGTAGATATTATGACAATCGGTCAATATTTACAGCCAACGAAAAAACATTTACCTGTAAAAAAATATTATTCACCAATTGAATTTGGAAAACTGCGCAAAATTGCAATGGAAAAAGGCTTTAAGCATTGTGAGGCGGGCCCACTTGTACGCAGTAGTTATCATGCCGACGAGCAAGTGAATGCTGCAACGAAAGAACGACAATTGCAAGCTGAAGTATAATAGGAAAAGTTAGACGAGAAAGGTGGTGTCACTTTGATAATTATCGATGGATATGAATATGAAGTAGTTGAAGATTACCGCGAAGCTTTTCAAGAAGAAGCATTTAAGGAACGATATTCAGATATTTTAGTCAAATATGATTATATTGTAGGCGACTGGGGCTATAATCAGCTCCGTTTAAAAGGTTTTTTTGATGATAAAAATCAAAAATCTACGTTTGATACGAAAATTAGTACGCTTCAAGATTACCTATATGAGTATTGTAATTTTGGTTGCGCCTATTTTGTATTACGCAAATGCGGTAAAGTGATTTTGCAACCAGACGTTGTAATAAATGAAGCAACCGAAGTGACAGAACCAAATGACAATGAACAGATAATCGAATAACAATTATGACCTGATGCCATGTTTGCATCAGGTTTTTTTATTTTAGAGCGTTTAACTATTTGAGCGTACAAGATTCATGTTTCTAAATGTTCTTTTTCGACTTCATTTTTTCTAGCCCATCAATTAGAATACCGATACTAAATAATATCAATCCTATTGCAAAAGAGTATTTAAAATAAAAAGAGCTACTATAGCCTAGTTGGTAAACTAGACCAATCAAAGTGAGGATAACACCAATAATAAAAAAGCTATTCCCAGTTTTCATTCATAGCGCCTCCTTGTTGTTTAATTGTTGAACTTTTCCCTATTTCGTCCATCAATTGAAATCCATAATTTCCTATCTACTGAAGTTTACTATACATGCATTGATAAGTTGAGCCAAAATGGGAACAATATAAAAGATTTGTATGAAAGAAAGATGTGATGACTATAAAAACAGCCGTATTTTTGGACCGTGATGGGGTTATTAATGAAGTATTGACTAAAAGAGTGAAATTTGTGAATAAGCCTCAGCAACTGTTTTTCTTACCTGGTGTACCGCAAGCGATAAAAAAGTTAAACGAGTTTTTTGATTATGTATTTGTTGTAACCAATCAAGGTGGTGTTGGATTAGGCTTTATGAAAGAAGAACAGCTAAAGAACATCCATGTCCATATGGCAAAAGAATTAAAGAAACATGGTGCAATCATTGATGAAGTTGTCTATTGTGCGCATAAACCGAAAGCTGGCTGTGCGTGTCGTAAACCAAACAGCAAGTTAATTGTAGACCTCGCTGAAAAATACAATGTGGATTTAGCAAAATCCTATATGGTGGGGGATACAGATACAGATATCATTGCAGGAAAAAGGGCAGGTACAAAGGGCGTTTTTCTAGGTAAACATGATGCGCTAGCAGATGCCGTATTTCCCGACTTATTACGTGCTGTTGACTGGATCATAGAAGATGCACATGGTCCTTATCGTAATCAAGTATAAATCTGTTGAAAAAGGATAATTTAAAAATTGGAGGTGATAATGATGGCTAACGACAAACAGAAGAAAAAAACATTAGACCGTGAAGAATATGGCTACGGCTTTGATATTAGTGTGGATGATTTAGCTGTGATTGGGCAAAATAAACAAGCTAAAAAACAAAATGATAATGAAAACAAAAACAAACCACATAATAAAGACAACCCTTCAACTTTAAATAAATAACGATGTCTGGGTTGTCCTTCTCATACCGATAAGATTTCCACAAAAAAATTTCGCTAAATATTCCAGTGGGCTGCTCATTTCCGTACTTACGACGAACGGATGTCACAAGGAAATAGATCAGCGGAATTTTTTTGTATGGTAATCTTAATTTAGCAATTCGCGTAAGTATTCACGCAGTTCTACCGTATCTTCTTCAGAACGATTGTATACGTGCTCAAGGTAGCCGGGTTCTTCTACATCGTCTGGCCCTATAATCGCGAAGCGGCCAAATTGAATATCCATTACAAGTACTTTGCCGAAAAAGCGGCTAGATTGTAAAATAGCTAAGTCGTAGCGCAGTTTTTGTCCTGCGAAACTAACAAAGCGTGTTTTTGTATCTTCTACATCATCATATAAGAAAAAACGTTCCATCTTTTAATCTCCTTCCAGTCCTATAGATATGGTACTATAGAAGAGAAAAGACTATCAACTTTAAATGATTTGAATGGGGGCTTTCCTTGTGTATTTTGTAGATCGTAATAAAATCACAACAAACTTACAGTACTTAGATAAACTATTAGCTATTTTTGAGGCAGAGGATAACTGGCTTCAAAATGATATTTCGAAATTAGCTCTTGAACGAATCGGTCATAATGTGATGGAATCAATGATGGATGTAGGTAACTTGATGATTGATGGCTTTATTATGCGTGATCCAGGTAGCTATGAGGATATTATTGATATTTTAATCGATGAAAAAGTCGTGTCATCTGACATGGAAGCATCGTTAAAAGCCGTTGTAGGCTTGCGTAAAATGCTCGTTCGTGAATTTGTATCTGTAGACATTACTGAAGTTGTGAATGTTCTAACGGCAAGCTTACCTGCTTTAAAGCAGTTTGCACCAGCTGTGAATAGCTACTTAACAAATGAGTTAGGTCCCGTATCAGCATTTTTACCTGAGGATCATCAATGAAAACCTATAAGGCATACTGCTTTGATTTAGATGGTACAGTTTATCGCGGTAAGGAGGGTATTCCTTCTGCGGTTGCTTTTATACAACGTTTACAGCGACAGGGAATTGAGCCGTTTTATGTGACCAATAATTCCTCTAAAACAAAAGAGCAATTACAAGAGGCTTTACGAGCTATTGGCGTAGAGGCACCACTTCATCATATTTATTCCAGTGCTTTAGTAACGGCAAAGTATGTAGCGCTGAATTATCCAGGCAAAAAAGTAGCGATGATGGGATCCGATGGAATTAAGTTGGCGTTGTTAGATGAAGGAATTGATCCTGTAGAAAACGAGCCAGATGTATTTGTAATGGGCATAGATCGCACATTGGATTATATGGCATTAGCAAAGGCTACAATTGCTGTGCAAAATGGCGCTGTATTTATCGCGACAAATCAAGATATTAAATTTCCAACAGAGTACGGATTTTTACCCGGAAATGGCTCCTTTGCACGTTTAGTCGGAGAGGTAGCAGGCGTCGAGCCGATTTACATCGGAAAGCCGTCCCCTGCAATGCTTGACGTTATTGCCAAAGAGCATCGTTTTACAAAAGATGAGATGGTGATGATTGGTGATAACTATGATACAGACATTATGTGTGGAATTCGTTTTGGCTGTGATACAATTCATGTCAACACAGGCGTCACACCGACTAGTGTTGTTCTAGAAAAAGAACAGCAACCAACTTACTTAGTAGAAACGCTAGCTTAACATGAAAATAGCGTTTGTCATAAACAAAGGACGTTATACCAATTTAAGGTATAACGTCCTTTTTTATATGTGTAATGTTTATTCGTTCGGACTCGACATCCATATTACCATAATGGATTTTCTTCGATAAATTGATATATAGCTTTTGTCAGCTCATCAGGAGAAGCCGCTTCTACTAAATCTCCATTTACAATTGCGTAAAAGGATTCGGAACACTTCGTACAGTAGCTGAGGCAGCCATATTCCAAAACGTCGATATTCGGATCGCGTTCGAGTATTTCATACGTTTTTTGTGAGCCATTTGCTAAATTACTTACACAAAATTCAACCATTGGATTCATATGTTCACCTCACCATTGTTATGCTACTCGCTTTTAGTACGTTCGTCAATGTTTTAACGTAAGTCAATAAAGCTAAAAGTAGTTCCTTAGATGTTTGCAATCGCCATCCATCTTTGATGTGAAATGTTACGGGCAATGTCACATCTATTAAGCAGTACTTTTCATGCATGCTTATAAAAAATCTGGATGCACAAAGCTCGAGGTGTAATCGATCTTGTATGAAATGTTGTTAAAAAACGCAAATAAGGTATCAATATTGTGAAATCCTTCACAAAAAATGCAAACTTATATTGTGAAACTTCTCACAATCGGTTATACTCAATTGTGGATACTTTGTGAACAATTATTATTAGATACATTAAAGGAGACTATTATGGGGAAATTAGTACTTTTAGGTGGCGGCTACGGCAATATGCGTGTCATGCTTCGACTTTTACCAAACAACTTACCTTTGGACACGGAAATTGTGTTAGTAGATAGAGCACCTTTCCATAGTTTAAAAACAGAATTTTATGCATTAGCAGCAGGGACTTCGACAGACAAAGAAATTCGTGTAAGTTTCCCGGAGCATGAGCGTTTAACGGCTGTGTATGGTGAGGCCGTTGGCATTAACCGTGCAGAAAAAGTAGTCATTCTAGAAGATGGGCAACGTATTGAATATGATGATTTAGTAATTGGTCTAGGCTGTGAAGATAAATATCATGGTGTACCAGGTGCAGAAGAGTACACATACAGCATTCAGACGATGGCTAAATCACGTGCAACATTCCAAGCGTTATGTGGTTTACCAGCGGGCTCAACTGTCGGCATTGTTGGTGCTGGTTTAAGTGGTATTGAGCTAGCGAGTGAACTGCGTGAAAGCCGTGCTGATTTAAAAATTAAACTATTCGACCGAGGTTCACGTATTTTAAAAGACTTCCCTGAGAAGCTTAGTAAATATGTGAAAGATTGGTTTACAAAACATAATGTAGATGTCATAGCAAATTCTAATATTACAAAAGTAGAACAAGGTAAAATTTTTAATCATGAAGAGGAAATTCCGCTCGACACAATTGTATGGACTGCAGGGGTACAGCCCGTTAAGCTTGTGCGTGATCTGGATGTTGAAAAAGATCGCCAAGGTCGTCCAATTGTGACACAGTACTTTAATGTGTTGGACGATGAGCATGTCTATGTTGTAGGTGATTGTGCATCTTCAGACTTTTCACCAAGTGCACAATTAGCAGAGGAACAAGCAGAGCATATCGTCAAAGTATTACGTATGCGTTGGAAGGGTGAGCATTTACCTGAAAAAATGCCTGATATTAAACTAAAAGGATTCATGGGATCGTTAGGTAAAAAACAAGGCTTCGCTTATCTAGCAGATACTACTGTCACAGGTCGTATTGCACGATTAATGAAATCTGGTTTACTATGGATGTATAAATATCAAAACGATTAACAGGTGCTCTATAATATAGAGCAGACATAGACATAAAAAAGGGATTGCTCAAAGTTACATTTGAACAATCCCTTCTGTATATCATTAAACAGTTTCGTCTGGTGTAAAGCCAAGGTTTTCAAGTGCTGCGAAAACTGGTTTTAACTGGATATACCCTTCTCCTACTACTTCATCATTAATGAGTACGAGTGGATAGAAAAATTCATCGTCTTGAATACGTGTAGCATAAACTTGGTCACGTTCATTCTCAATTGGACCTTCAATATCGACATAGCGAATAGCGTACGCTTGGTCTGGATATTTTCGATCAATGGCAGCTTGTAGCCACTCATATGTATCTTTAGAAGATGGAGCATTGACACAGCTAGCACAGATGACAGCTGTACCGTAAATTTCAATAATTGGTTTTGATTGATCCATAGTATTTAATCTCCCTTTGTATTCTATATTGGATTTTTTCTGTTGCTAACATTATAATCATTATAAGGAAAGGAGTCGAGACAAATGGCAGAAGCAACAATTAACGACCAAGTTCAAGAAGTATTAGATAAATTACGTCCATTCTTACTACGTGACGGTGGAGACTGTGAATTAGTAGATGTAGAAGACGGTATTGTAAAACTACGTTTATTAGGTGCATGCGGTAGTTGCCCTAGTTCTACGATTACACTAAAAGCAGGTATTGAACGTGCATTATTAGAAGAAGTTCCAGGAATTATTGAAGTAGAACAAGTATTCTAATCCTGGCGTATAAAAAGTTCTAGCTGATGAATCAGGCTAGAACTTTTTTGTTGTTTACGCTTGTCGAGCCTTTTCTTCGCGAATAAGATTCCACTGTTCCTTAGCCATATCGATAATTTTCGCTTCACCACCATGGCTTTGTTTTTCAATTACTTTTGAAAAGAAGCGTGTGGCATTTTCTAAATCACCAATACGACGAGATAGTTCAGCAATCATATAAATTATGCGAACATCTGACATTTGTGTTGTAGCGTAATCCTCATTGGAATAGGACTCCATATAAAGATCACGTGACATTTTCATAAAACGTTGCTCTTGCCCTTCATTATTTAATGAACGATATAACCATGCAAGACGTAAAGTAAGCCCAGCCGTAGCAACGAATTTTTCCTTTTTAATCGTACCGCATAAAAAGGCTAATTTATAAGCTTGAATTGCTTGGAAGATAGTGCGCTCGCCTTTAAAATCATGGTGTACCCATTTTTCCGTAATGTGCGTCTTAATATCATCCTGTACACCAGGCGCAAAATATTTTGTAAAGTCTTCAGTAAAGGAGAAGCCACAATGCTCACAGACGAATACGTTGTAGTAAAGAGCGTTGACATCGTCTGCATAAATCGGCTGAAAATCGGTTTCGGTATGATCTACTTTTATGAATTTAGAGCGTACTTTTAAGGTTGGAAATTCTTTTTTACAATTAAGACATTGAACTTTCTTTTCGTAATACGGTGAAATCTCCATAATATTTACCTCTTTCATCGATGTAATTATAACTATTATACCAACCCATGTTTTTAAAACATGAATAAATAATACTAATTAAGTGAAAAATTCGGTAACTTTACTAATATTCTACTTGAAGCTGAATGTTTGTCATACAATAGTCAAAATTGATATGATAAGTAGGAAGGAAGGTGATTGGGATGACAAGTTTAAAGCAAGTAATTGAAGTAACGGAAGCGGCAGTTTTTCATATTAATGAAATGATGCAGCATAATGAAGAGCAAGGTTCATTTTTACGTGTAGTTGTTAATGGTGGCGGATGTAGTGGTCTATCGTACGGCATGCATTTCGATAAAGAGAAAAAAGAAGACGACTTTGAAGATGTGCAACATGGTTTAACAGTTCTTGTTTCCCGCGAAGATGCGCCTATTTTAATGGGAACGAAAATTGACTATAAACAATCGCTTATGGGCGGTGGCTTTACCATCGACAACCCAAATGCAATCGCATCTTGCGGCTGTGGCACAAGCTTTAAAGCGGCAACACGTGAAGGAACGCCTGAAGTTTGTGAATAATTAGCATGAAGATACAAAGCCTTTTAATTTGTCTGTTGCGACAGCATCACAAATTAGGGGGCTTTTTTGTATTGCGTAATAAAAAAACAGTGCCCAAGTTTATATTAGTGGCTAATAGCTTCCTAATAGGGCTGTTACATGATCAATAGTGGTCGATGTGCCATTAATGTGAACATCGATCGTATCAATGTTAGAGTCTTTTGTTATTTTGTATACATGTTGTGCTATATCAAAATCCAGTTGATTTGCAACATCTAACTTTATTATCAATGTGTTACCTTGTGTTTCAAGGTCTGTTGTAACGATTCCTTGTGATTGATAAGAGATATAGAATGTATTCTTATCTACATTGATTTTTTGAAGTGTATACTTGTTATCAATGACCTCCTGCACTTCATTTGGCACATTGTCGATTTTGCTAATACTTAATATTGAAGGCTTATTACAAGCTGTTAATAACAATAATGCAAATAACACTGTTAGTAATTTTTTCAACCCATCGACCTCCTTAACGATCAGCAGATAATGGAATTAGGTATGTTCTTTCATTGATATGGTCTCATCAAGCATAACGCCTGCTTCGATATAGCTTCTTACTAATTTCCAATCATTGTTATTATATTTTTTGAACGTTTGAAAAAATAAATTAGCTGTATCTAAAGTTTTGCCATCAATAGCTAAAGTAGCTGATATAATCGCCATCGTTTCATGTTCTCTTAAAGGGAGAATTGAAACTACTTTTAATTTCCATTGAGCATGGTTTTCTTTAGCAAAATGAAAACCTTGTTCCCAACCTTCTAAAGATTCCTTATAACCAAAGTCAACTATCTTTCCAGCTGTTATTTCTCTTGCTTTATATTGTTGAGCTATTATTTTTTCTAAGTTACTAAAAGATGATGTTCTCCAAACTTCTAAATAAAAATCTAAAAACAATGAAAAAGAGTTGTCCATTTAAAAGCCTCCTCTCACAACCTAAACTACTCAAAGAAATGATAAATTATGGTGATAACATTTCTACATAAGGCACAATAAAGCTTCTATAAACTGGGGATAGCTCTGGTGGTAAATTATGAAAATCGAAATATTGCAGCCTTTCCGATTCACTGTAGTCAATTTGCAGTTCGCCAGTGCAATCTTTTGTGTAATAAACGGCTGTTACGGCATACAATTCATCACCATTGGCGACTTTTAAATAATATTCAGCGCCTGAAAAAACATTTAGTAATGTTAAGTTTTGGACAGTTAAGCCTGTTTCTTCGAAAACTTCACGCTTGGCTACTTCTTCAAAACTCTCCCCTAAGTCCATTAAGCCACCAGGTAATCCCCAAGAGCCATCAAGTCTTTTTTGTAATAATACTTCATTATGATCGTTTAACATAATGACCACTGAACCTGGCAAAATGATTGGTTGATGACCTACATACTGTCTAAGATATTTAAAATATTCCATGTTTTCGCCGCCTTTCTAGTTGTAGTGCAAACGCCAATAGGAGAGTGGCATTGCTCATAATAGAAGAGACATATAATATTCGTCTACATAATCGTTATCAATAAATAACGAATGTCTTTTAACACCTTCTATTTCAAAGCCCATCTTTTTATATAAATGAACGGCTACTTCATTTGCAGCAATAACGGTTAAATCTAAACGGTGTAAGCCCACTTGCTTTGCCCATGTTATAACATAAGTGAAAAGAGCTTTACCTATGCCTTGTCCACGCCAATTACTATGTATGCCAATCACTAAGTACGCTCGATGCGCTATACGCTGAGGTTTTTCATTTTGAACAATTAAATACCCGACTATTTGTTCCCCTTCATAGGCAACAAAAATACCTGATTTTGCATTGCTATGGATCGCATCAATATAAGTAGCAAACTTTTCAGGATTGACTTTTCTTTCTTGGGGAGCAAATAACATAAACCCGGATTCCTCTGCATCGGTCATGACATTGACGATTTTTTCTGCATCGCTGGATAGCGCTTTTCGAACTTCAACCATTGCTTATCCCTCTTTTCTTCCTTGTTTAATAAAGTAGTGAAATATGGATCATTTTATTGTTTTGAAAACAGGCGATGGATGTTTCTCCTGTAGAAAGCTCATCTAATTCCACCACAAGAAAATCATACGTAGCATAAACAGCGATACCTATAGCTAGTAGGCAAGTGACTATGGTAAATAATTTTTTCATGTTATCAAACCTTCGATTTTTACTGAATATTATTAATTTTACATTTTTTAGTAGTATAAAACAAATACATTTTAAAATGGAATGCTAAATTTCAAGGGAATTGGTGAAAGGAGGAAGAATGTAGATAAAAAGAAAGAAGCCTCGTTGAAAATCGTTGTGGCTTCTTTATGTAACTTTAGAAGATGTTAGCAAAGTTTTGCTACGACATCTTCGTAAATTTCTTCTGAAGGTTTATTGAGTGCAACTGAAAATTCTGAAAAGATGATTTCTTGTAAAGAGTGCAATAATTTTTCTTCTTGATTTGGGAATTTTTTTTCGTTCGCTTCATATTCTAACTTTTTGCGAAGCAATGTATTTAAGAGGTTCGCTTGTTTTTGTCGATCGCCGGTTTTAACAATTTCAACGTGAAATCTCATACGGTGTGTATTTTGTTCAATCCATTCCACACCAGGTGAGGTAAAGGAACGTAAAATTTTTAACGCTTCTTCTTTTTTTATAATGTCTCGTAGCTGTTTTTTGGCATTATCGATAGGGGTACGAATTGTTAATTTTGAATCGTTTAGTGGTTGTAAAACGTAGTAAGTTTTTGTAATGTCGCTAAAGGTTTGTTCGCAAATATCTTCAACCGAACAAAGTCCATGTGATGAATAAATGACTACATCGCCAACATTGTACATGTATATTCCCTCCATCAAACATTATTGTCAACTTAGTTGACTAAATTAATTGTAACCAATAAAAAGTAATTTGTCAACTTAGTTGACGATTTAGTCGGTTTTTTGTATAGTAATTACGAAAATTACAGAATGAAGGTGAACGAGTTGAAGGACGAATTGCATAATCGAGATGTCATTGATTTGTTGAGCGAACGTCATGAAATACTTCGACGACTTGCTGAAGAGAAGTGGAATAAACATAATACGCTCCATATATCGAATTCAGAATGGCATATTTTAAATAAAATATATAAAAATCAACCTACTATTTCAGAGGTAACAAAAGTTGTGGATTTCTCTCGGCAAGCTACACATAAATTTATTAAAAGTTTAGAAGCAAAAGGCTTGGTAGAGGTGAGCAATGCAGAGCATAGTAAAAAGCACAAAGTAATCCGAATGACGAATTACGGTGAAGCTTGCTATGAGCAAAACGAACGTAATAAAGCGGACATTGAACAGCAACTAGTTCGGAAAATTGGAGAAGAGCAAGTAACGAAATTGAAAAATATATTACAACTGAACTGGGATATTGAACAGTTAGAAGCGTAAGTGCCAGGCACTGAAACTATTTAGAATCTTCTTATAATTAAAAGTCGCAACAAATTGCACTGGTGAGGGTTGCGGCTTACTGAGCGAAAATCAATGATAATCATAACCATGTTGGGCTACACTCTGTTTTATTCATGCACTTTTGCCATTTAAATGTCTCTTTTTCTTAATGACGGCTACTAAGAATAGACGTTTAAAAGCTATAATATGGATATAGAGGTGAATGGATATGAAAAAAGATCGAGGGCAAGTTTGGTTAGGCGTTGCAGGTTGTACGGTTAATGAACAAGGACAATGGCTCGTTGTGAAGAAGGCTTATAGTGGTTTAAAGGGACGATGGTCATTACCAGCAGGCTTTGTTAATGCTGGAGAAACAGTGGATGAAGCAGTGATACGAGAATTGAAAGAGGAAACGGGCATCGATTGTTATGTTTCGGGTTTAATAGGCTTTCGTACAGGTGTTATTCGCGGTGAAATTAGCGATAATATGGCCATTTTTTATTGTAAGATGAAAGACGAACAACAGCAGCTTTTTATTCAAGAAAATGAAATACTCGAGGCGAAGTGGCTGTATCCAAGTGAATTAGCACAAGATGATAGGACATCGGTTATGTTAAAGGAAATGGTGTCTAATTCATTTGAACAGCATCAATTAGATGCGATCGAAGGCATTGATCCCGGGGAAATATTCGGCTACACATCTTATCGTTTGTTCTTTAAAAAATAATGGAAGAAACACCGCAGCTTTTACTAGAAGTTGATTTTTTACTAAAATATGACGAACATGCGAAATGAAGGATATGTTCATTGAAAGCACTCTCATAATCATGTAAACTAATGAGAGAAAAACGGAGGCGTGATACAGTTGAAATAAATCTATACAAATGTGTAAAAATATCATTATTTTTTATAGCTATTCCAGTGTCAACGTATTGAAGTGATATCTTTTGAGGTTACGCAATCGGAACATCGGCAAACTGTTCAAAAGGGAGTTGCTAGAGCATGATCCTAGCAAAGAAAGTACGATTATACCCAAATGAATGGCAACAACAAAAGTTATGGCAATCGGTAGGAACAGCGAGATTTGTATACAATTGGACACTTGCAAAACAAGAAGACAATTATAAAAATGGCGGTAAGTTTATAGCTGATGGGGTTCTAAGAAAAGAATTAACGCAATTAAAGAAAAAAGAATTGTATTGGTTACATGAAGTATCTAATAATGTGGCTAAACAAGCAGTTAAAGATGCCTGTAATGCCTATAAAAGATTTTTCAATGGATTGTCAGATAAACCTAAGTTTAAGAGTAAAAGAAAAAGTAAAAAATCCTTCTATAATGACAATGTAAAATTAAAAGTTAAAGAAGGAAAGATGGTACTTATTGAAAAAGTGGGTTGGGTAAGAATAAACGAGCAATTGCCTATAGGTGTCAAATACATCAACCCAAGAATTAGTTATGACAATAAGTATTGGTATCTATCAGTTGGAATAGAACAAGAAAACATACAAGAAGAATTAACAGATGAAGTATTAGGTATTGACTTAGGTGTCAAAGAGTTAGCTGTTTGTTCAAATGGTCAAGTATTTAAAAACATTAATAAAACAAAGAAAGTACGCAAAATCGAGAAAAAACTGCGTAGATTGCAACGTCGTGTCTCTCGCAAATATGAAATGAATAAGGAGGGAAACCGTTTCGTCAAAACATGCAATTTTATAAAAATCGAAACGAAGATACAGCACCTACATAGACGATTGAAAAACATACGGGACAATCATATTCACCAAGCTACAAATAGCATTGTGAAAACCAAACCTTGCAAAGTAGTGATGGAGGATTTAAACGTAAGGGGAATAATGAAAAATCGTCATTTATCCAAAGTTGTTGCGAAACAAAAGCTCCATGAATTTATTCGACAAATGACGTACAAATGTAAAAAATACGGCATTGAATGCATTCAAGTAGACCGCTTTTATCCATCTTCTAAAACATGTTCATGTTGTGGCACTATCAAGCGTGATTTAAAACTTTCAGATAGAGTATATAAGTGTAGATGTGGTTTAGAAATAGATCGAGATGTCAATGCAGCTATAAACTTAGCTAACTATGGAAAATGAATAGTATAGTCACCCGAAAGACAACTATTACTATGTAGGATTCGTTGTATCCGAATTGACGCTTGTGGAGTGTTATAGCAAACGAAAGTAGCTTAGGCAAAATCGGACACGTAGAAGCAAGAATGAAACAAGGTTTATAGATTTTTATAAATTTTTGGCAACGGTTATACATACATGGGTGGTTCAGTTTCAATTGTGCAGTTAATCATTTCAATTGTGTTATTTTTCGTCATGTTTTTTGGTATTGGATTTTTATTAAATATGTTGCTGCGAATGACTTGGTTAATGGCAGTTATATATCCAATTGTAGTCATCTTTATTATCGATAAAGTTAGCTTTTTAGATTATTTTTTTAAACCAGGCACAGCTTTCCCCGCATTGCTTGATAAATTTCGAGCGCTGCATGTAGTAGATATTTCGATTTTGTCTGGAGGCTTTGCAGGGGCAATTGTCGCAGGAATTGTTATGATTTATTTACGAAAAAGTGGATATCGCATGTTTTAATTTTACAAAGAAAAAATGGATATCTAAAAAGAGCTGGTTCGGAGATATGAACCAACTCTTTTTTTTTATAGAAGGAATTGATAGGTGATGATGGCGATAAAAATACCTGTTAGTGCTCCGAAAAACACCTCACTACGTTTATGACCAAGCAACGTTTTCAACTCTTCCATTTTTTCCTGACCATCCATTTGCGGCCAATCTTTAATATCGCGTAGCAATGTTTGAAAATCTTTACGCAGTTGATTTAAGACAACGGCATGTTGCCCTGCTTGGAAACGAACACCACTCGCATCATACATGACAATAAAAGAAAACATAGCGGCTATCGCAAAAACAGGTGAATCTAACCCTGTTTCATAAGCGATGGCTGTTGTTAACCCTGTAACCGAAGCAGAGTGTGAGCTCGGCATACCTCCAGTCGAAGTAAACAGTTCCCACTTAACTTGTTTTGTCATAAAAAAATGAATAGGAATTTTTACAAATTGTGCAAAGAGAACGGAAAAGAGGGCGACGAGTAGAGGGGTATTTTGAAGTATCGCCAAGTGCATCACAACCTTCACGTATAATTGCCTTTATTATAACATTCATTATTTTCGAAAAGAAGAAATAGCTAAATATTACGCGCTTTTTTGAAAGTTAGGTATAATGGAAATATTGAATGGAGGAATAATTATGCATATTGTTAAAGAAGCAAAAACATTTGAATCGATTTCTACTGAAGTATTAGTGGTAGGAGTTACTAAACATCGTGAACAAATGCAAGATTGGGCAAGTTTCTCGACTTTTTATGGAGAGTCTTTAAACGCCTGGCTGAGTGCCGGTGATGTATCGACAGAATTGAAAGCAATGACGAAATTGCCATTCGTTAAGGAACATGCCAATTTAAAACGAATTTTGTTTGTTGGCTTAGATGAACGTAAAAACTTAACAGAAGGTGATTTACGCGCAGCCTTTGGTTTAGTCGGTAAAGAGCTGAAAGCTTTAAAAGTAAAAGACTATTCAATTTGGCTAGAATCATTTACAACAGAAGCTATTACAGTAGATGATGTAGCGTTTTTAGCGGGTGAGGGTACGACGCTAGGTTATTATACGATTCCACACTATAAAACAACTTCAAATGAAGTAGAGAAGCGCATAGAAGCTGTACATTTAGTAACGACTGCTGAAGATTTAGATAATGTAGTGGCTAGCTTTGAAGTCGGTATTATTTATGCAGAGGCAGTTAATGAAGCACGTAGCTTAATTAATTTACCACCAAATTTATTAACTGCGACAGACTTAGCAAATTATGCACAGTCACTTGCAATGGATTATGATTTTGAAGTAGAAATTTTAGATAAAGCGCAGCTAGAGGAACTTGGAATGGGTGGCATTCTGAGTGTCAATCAAGGCTCCTATGAGGAACCTCGATTAATTACGTTAAAATATAAAGCTACAGAAGATTTCGCTGATCCAATTGGTCTTGTTGGTAAAGGCGTAACATATGATACAGGTGGCTATTCTTTAAAACCTAAAGATTCTATGGTAGGTATGAAGGGCGATATGGGCGGTGCTGCAGCGGTGCTTGGTGCTATGAAAATTATCGGTGAATTACGCCCTAATAAAAACGTCGTTGCCGTTATTGGTTCTACGGATAATATGGTTTCTGATACGGCCTTTAAACCGGATGATGTGATTACAACATATAGTGGTAAAACGGTAGAAATTTTAAACACGGATGCTGAAGGTCGTTTAGTATTAGCGGATGCAACTACATATGCTAAACAACAAGGAGCAACAGCACTAATTGATGTTGCCACGTTAACAGGTGGTGTTATTACGGCACTAGGTTTCGATAAGACAGGTGTTCTTTCAAATAACGATGAATTTTATGCTAGCTTTATGGAAGCAGCACAAGAAACAGATGAGTTTATTTGGCGTATGCCGTTAACAGAAAGTGATAAAAAACGAATCCGTAAATCGGATATTGCGGATTTAAACAACTCTCCTGGACGCGACGGTCATATGATTTTCGGTGGAGGCTTTGTCGGTGAATTTGTAGGCGATTTACCTTGGATTCATTTAGATATTGCAGGTACATCGGATGCAGCGACTGCACATGATTTAGGACCAAAAGGTGGTACAGGTGTCATGGTGCGTACATTAGCAAACTTTGTGCAACGTTTAGGTGAAGAAAAATAGAGTAGGCAAAGGACTCGCGGGATATGTATCTCCCTTCATACGATAGAGTAGAAGGGAGGGAGCCTATCTATGCGAAATTTCGGAGGTTATCCAGGAGGCGGCTTTGGTGGAGGTGGCTTCTTTTGGCCAATAGGTGTACCATTTTTTGGCGGGTTATTAGGAGGTTTTCTAGGGTCACAATTTAACCGATATCCATACTACCCATATTATCCAAACTATCGACCATACCCACCTTATCGACCAGGCCCGTGGAATCGTAGACCTTGGTGAATTAAACGGATGCCAAATAGCTTACTTAAAATAAAAAAATGCTGGGAGCAAGTACTCCTAGCATTTTTTTGCTTTTAGAAGAATGGATGAGCGCCATTGTTAAAACTTTTTAAAATGAATAAAACAACGGTTGACAGAATATACTAAATTATTTATTATTCTTATTATATTACTAAGAATTAAAAATCGAAGCTGACTAGTTAACTAGAGGCTCTTATTATTCACTGGCATTTTTGTGCCTAAGGATAATAGGAGTCTCTTTTTTTATCGACAGAAGGGAGTGAAACGACGTGGGGAAGGTTTACATTGTAGGAGCGGGGCCAGGCGACATTGATCTCATTACAGTCCGTGGTTTACGGTGCATTGAACAAGCGGATGTCATCTTATACGACCGACTGATTAATAAGGATTTATTAGCGTATGCGAAAAAAAGTGCCAAGCTAATATTTTGCGGGAAGTTACCGAATCGACATGCCATGATTCAAGATCATATTAATCATTCCCTTGTTCACTATGCACAACAAGGGTTTGTGGTCACAAGGTTAAAAGGAGGTGACCCATTCGTATTCGGTAGAGGAGCAGAAGAAGCAGAGGTGCTTGCACAACACCAAATACCATTTGAAATCGTCCCGGGCATTACCTCTGGTATAGCTGCACCTGCCTATGCGGGTATTCCCGTGACACATCGTGATTTGAGTTCGAGCTTTGCGATGGTTACAGGTCATATGCGCGAAGGCAAGGATGATGTCATCCAATGGGAAAGTTTAGCTAAAGGCATCGATACACTTGCCATTTATATGGGGGTTGGCAACTTACCGTATATCCAACAGCAGTTACTAAAGTACGGCCGTGACGAACAGACACCTGTCGCAGTGATTCATTGGGGTACGAGTGCGCAACAAAAAACGGTTGTCGGTACATTAGCGACGATTGCCAATGTAGCGCAGCAAGAAAATATCCAAAATCCAAGCATGATTGTTGTTGGTGAAGTTGTGACATTACGGGAAAAAATCCAATGGTTTGAGGAGGCTTGTCCTGAAATGCCTTTAAAAGAAATTTCAGTATAAGGAAGTGGTGAGATGCAGGCTATTTTATATGTAGCACACGGTAGTCGTGTAAAAGCCGGCGTGGAGCAAGCTGTTGCATTTCTACAGCGTGTGCAACAAGACATTCATTTACCGATTCAGGAAATTTGTTTTTTGGAGCTCGCACAGCCAACGATTGCGGAA
Source organism: Lysinibacillus sp. 38-6 (assembly GCF_046245175.1). Classification (GTDB taxonomy): domain Bacteria; phylum Bacillota; class Bacilli; order Bacillales_A; family Planococcaceae; genus Lysinibacillus. Next base: position 2,319,634 of record NZ_CP176417.1, on the reverse strand, counting down.
GGGATAGATAGCTGCGTACGTCAAGGTGCAACATCTATTGCCATCATGCCCATTTTGTTATTAGCTGCTCAACATGCAAAGCACGATATTCCACAGGAAATTGACAAGGCTCAAGCGCAATATCCAGCAATACGCTTTACATATGGAGAGCCACTCGGCGTTCATGAGCTATTAATTGACACACTACAAACACGTATTTTAGAAACGCAGCTCCTGACTCCAAAGGCAAGTGTATTACTGATAGGACGCGGTAGTAGTGACCCAGCAGTTAAAGCGGATTTAGCCAAAATAGCATCACGATTACGTGAAAAATATGGTTATCTAGCAGTTGAAACGTGCTTTTTATATGGCACAGGTCCAAGTTTGGAAGATTGGTTACAGCAGAGGCAAGATGACAGTCATCCGGTATTTATCGTGCCGTATTTATTGTTTACGGGCATTTTACGTCAAAGCATTGCCAAGCGTTTGCAAGGATATGAAGTAAACAACATGATTTTATGTAATAGCTTGGGATATGACGATAATGTCAAAAAAGTATTAGTGGAACGAATTGTAGAATTAGTACAACAAAATTATTTGGAGGAAGGGTGTTTTTCGTAATGGTAGATAAGAGAAAGGAAAATATCAATCTAGCATTAGATAATGTCCGACAAATTTTAACGACAGTAAACCATGGTTCGATTACATTAGTTGTACAAAATTTTTACGTAGTACAAATCGAGAAAAAAGAAAAAATACGTCTTCGGTAATGATTAAAATGATACGCGAGGTGGCATAGTTTGAATCTACAAGTCATGAATAGTCCTTTTAATGAGGAACAGGTAAAGCTATTAAATGAGCTTCTACCTAATTTAACACGAGAACAAAAAATTTGGTTGAGCGGTTACTTAAGTGCACCAATAGCAGCTATCGAGACAAAAGTAGTAGATGAAGCACAAGTCTCCGTTGCGCCAACAACACAAACAGTAACATTGTTATATGGTTCACAAACAGGAAATAGCCAAGGCTTAGCTGAAAAATATGCAGCTGCATTGCAAGCAAATGATATGGAAGTAACAGTTACATCTTTAGCAAAGTTTAAGCCAAATAATTTAAAGAAAATAACGAATTTATTGCTTGTAGTAAGTACGCATGGTGAAGGGGATCCTCCAGATCAAGCAATCCAATTTTATGAATTTTTGCACAGTAAACGTGCACCTAAATTAGAACATCTCAACTTTTCGGTATTGGCATTAGGTGATAGTTCGTATGAATTTTTCTGTAAAACAGGTCAGGATTTTGACGCGCAATTTGAAAAGCTTGGCGCAACACGTATTGTTCCACGAACAGATTGTGATGTCGATTACGACGAAGCTGCTGCAGCATGGTTTACGGCCGTTCAACAGGCATTATTACAACATACGGATACGGTATTGACTGTGAAATCAGCGCCAATAACAGAAGGAGAGGCTACATATACCCGCAAAAATCCGTATTATGCTGAAGTATTAGAAAACATTAATTTAAATGGCCGCGGTTCTAATAAGGAAACGCGCCATATCGAGTTATCGATTGAAGGGGCTAATTTGGTATTTGAGCCTGGAGATAGTATTGGCATACTTCCAGAGAATGACGAATTGTTGGTAAATGCTTTAATTACAGCATTACAGTTTAATCCACAAACAGAAGTTACAGTATTTGATGAAGCGATGCCATTAAAAGATGCTCTTTTAAAAAAGGTAGAAATAACGGTTTTATCGAAGCCCCTTTTACAAAAGATTAGCGCATTTACAGTGCATCCGAAATTTACTGAGCTATGGGACAGTGCGTCAGCATGGAAGGACTATGCACGAGGAAGAGATTTACTTGATGTTGCTGAAGACTTTGGTCCTTTTACTTGGGATGCACAACAGTTTGTTGCTCTGCTACGTAAAATACCAGCTAGACTTTATTCCATTGCTAGTAGCCAATTAGCAAATAGCGATGAGGTCCATTTAACAATTGGCAAAGTAAGCTATGAAACGAATGGTCGTGTGCGTTTTGGCGTGTGTTCGGGTAGTATTGCAGAGCGAATTCAAGTAGGGGATACGATACCGATATATGTTCATAAAAACCCAAACTTTAGATTGCCAGAACAAGCTGACACACCAATTATTATGATAGGCGCTGGCACAGGTATTGCGCCATATCGTGCCTTTTTAGAAGAGCGAGAGGAAAGTGGGATAACGGGCAAATCGTGGTTAATTTTTGGCGATCAGCATTTTATGACAGATTTTCTTTATCAAACAGATTGGCAGCGCTGGCTTGCTTCAGGCACGTTAACACAAATGGATGTTGCCTTCTCTCGCGATACGGATAAAAAAATATATGTCCAACATAAAATCGAGGAACAAGCACAAGCATTTTATGAATGGCTGGAGCAGGGGGCTGTTATTTACGTCTGTGGTGATGAAAAATCGATGGCAGCCGATGTGGATCAAACAATCCGTCGCATTATTGAGCAGCAAGGGCACAAAACGCCTGAGGAAGTGCAAGCTTATATGAATGAGTTAAAACAGCAAAAACGCTACCAACGTGACGTTTATTAGTAAAGGAGCGAAAAAAGATGACTGGAAAAATTATTTTACCCCCACAACCTGGAACACCTAGTGATGTTGAGCGCATTAAAAGCGATAGTAATTACTTGCGTGGAACGCTTGAACGAACGATGAACGACCCATTAAGCTCAGGAATTCCAGAAGATGATAACCGTTTAATGAAATTCCATGGCAGTTATTTACAAGACGATCGAGACTTGCGAAATGAGCGTCAGCGTCAAAAGCTAGAACCAGCGTATCAGTTTATGGTGCGCGTGCGAACGCCTGGTGGTGCAGCAACACCCGCTCAATGGCTTGTTATGGATGAAATGGCTAGAAAATACGGAAATGGCTCACTAAAATTAACGACACGTCAAGCATTCCAAGTACATGGTATTTTAAAATGGAATGTCAAAAAATATATGCAAGAAATTAATGAAGTTCTGTTGGATTCACTCGCTGCTTGTGGGGATGTAAACCGCAATGTGATGTGTAATGTCAATCCGAATCAATCGGCATTGCATGAAGAGATTTACAACTGGTCTGCAAAATTAAGTGAGCACTTATTGCCAAGAACACGTGCCTATCACGAGCTATGGCTTGATGGTGAAAAAGTAGTAGATAGCCAAGAGGAAGAGATTGAGCCTATTTACGGTGCACAATATTTGCCGCGTAAATTTAAAATAGGCATGGCCATTCCACCGAGCAATGATGTCGATGTCTTTTCTCAAGATATTGGTTATATTGCCATTGTTGAAGAAGGTCAGCTAATAGGCTTTAACGTAGCTGTTGGTGGGGGCATGGGGATGACACATGGCGACCAGGAAACATATCCACAGCTTGCTCGTATTATTGGCTTTATTACGCCTGATAAATTGCTGGAATCAGCGGAGAAAATTATTACGATACAGCGCGATTATGGCAATCGTTCCGTGCGTAAAAATGCACGTTTTAAATATACGATTGATGCGCGAGGACTTGACTGGTTTAAAGCAGAATTACATCGTCGATTAGGATGGGAATTGCAGGAGGAGCGTCCATTTACATTTGAACGTACTGGTGATGAATTTGGATGGGTTAAAGGTGCTGAGGGCAATTGGCATTACACATTATTTATTCAAAATGGTCGCATAAAAGATTTTGAGGATTACGAACTGTTAACGGGTTTACGCGAAATTGCCAAAATCCATACCGGAGATTTTCGTTTAACGCCAAATCAAAACTTAATGATTAGCAATGTCACACAACAGGACAAAGATCAAATTACGGCGCTTATTGAACAGTATAAGCTAACAGATGGCGCACATTACTCAGCGTTGCGCCGCAATTCAATTGCTTGTGTATCATTACCAACTTGTGGTTTAGCAATGGCCGAGGCAGAGCGTTACTTACCTTCACTCATTACAAAAATGGATACGATTATCGATGAAGCGGGCTTACATGATACTGAAATTGTTATTCGTATGTCGGGCTGCCCAAATGGTTGCTCACGTGCCGCAATGGGTGAAATCGGCTTTATCGGCAAAGGACCAGGGAAATACAACTTGTATCTTGGCGCAAGCTTTACGGGCAATCGTTTAAATAAAATATATCGTGAGAATATTGGGGAAGAAGAAATTTTAGCGGAACTGCGTCCAATTCTTCTGCACTATGCAAAGGACCGTTTAGATGGTGAACATTTCGGCGACTTTGTTATTCGTGCTGGCTATGTAACAGCTGTCTTTGATGGACGTGAATTTCATAACTAAAGAGGGTGCCAGGCACTAAAACAATTCTGAATTCTGACATTTAATAATCAAGTAAAATTCCGCGTAGACTACTGTGGAAACAGCAAGCAGTATAAGACACAGGCATTCTCGCGCTAGCGTTTGTTCCGGCTTACGGTGTGCCCGCGGAAAGCACCGCTGTAGCATACAGCAACGACATAGAAAAGTAGAGTTAATTGATGGCTTTTCCCTTTAAAAGAAAAATGAAGCTTTATCTCCTTATACCTTTGCAATAATTAAAAAATAGGAGTGAGCACTAGTTGATGGTAGCGAAGGCGGTGACTCCTGCTCAGAACAGCACACAGTGTAAGACGCAACGGCCCGCGCGTAAGCGAGGGTTGCGGCTTACGGTGTGCCCGCGGAAAGCACCGCTGTAGCATACAGCAACGACATAGAAAAGTAGAGTTAATTGATGGCTTTTCCCTTTGAAAGAAAAATGAAGCTTTAGCTCCTTATACCTTTGCAATAATTAAAAATAGGAGTGAGCACTAGTTGATGGTAGCGGAGGCGGTGACTCCTGCGGGAACAGCACAGAACGTAAGACGCAACAAGCCGCGCGCTAGCGAGGGTTGCGGCTTACGATGTGCCCGCGGAAAGCAACCGCCGTAGCGGACAGCAACGACATAGAAAAAAAGAGTTAGATTGATGGCCATCAATCTAACTCTTTTCTCTTTTTATTAGTATTTTAAATAGAAAAATCCTCTGGGATAAATACTTTTAATTGCTTGGGTCTTACAAATACATGGTCGCCTACTTTTAGTTGAAGTTGTTTAAAATGATCTTTAGTGAGCTCTGCCTCTAAAAATTCATCGATATCAAGACGACGTAGTTCAATTTGTACAACGGGTCCTAACAAATGGATATGGCTTATGTGGACAGGAACAGTGCCAGGCACCGCTGCTTTTTCTATTTGTATATCGTGTGGTCGAACATAGCCTACTGCATCTTCTTGCGTATGCGTATACGTGTCCGGCACATCAATGGCAAATTCTCCATGTGTCAACTTACCGTTATGTAAACGCCCTTTGAAGAGGTTGACATTGCCTAAGAAATCATAGACAAATGGACTTTTAGGATGGGAGTACACTTCATCAGGACTACCAATTTGCTCTATTTTACCGTTGTTCATAACGACAATACGATCTGCGACATCGAGTGCTTCTTCTTGATCATGTGTCACAAAAATACTTGTAATATGAAAGTCATCATGAAGCTTGCGCAACCATCGTCGTAATTCCTTACGCACTTTTGCATCAAGTGCCCCGAATGGTTCATCTAACAAAAGTACTTTCGGTTCGACAGCAAGGGCACGAGCGAGGGCGACACGTTGCCGTTGCCCACCAGATAGCTGTGTTGGATAACGATCCGCGAAGTTCTCTAGTTTAACTAGTTGCAGTAATGTCATTACTTTCTCTGTTATTTCTGCTTTCGATGGTCGTGTTTTACGTGGCCGTACTTTGAGCCCATAGGCAACATTGTCAAAGACAGTCATATGGCGAAAAAGTGCATAGTGCTGGAATACAAAGCCAACGTTGCGCTCCTTTGGATGACGATTAGTAATCGTTTGACCATCAAATAAAATGTCGCCAACATCGGACGCCTCGAGGCCTGCAATCACACGAAGTAATGATGTTTTACCAGAGCCGGAAGGACCAAGTAACGCTACCAATTCACCGGATTGGATATCGATGGATACGTCGTCTAAAGCTTGAAAGGAACCGAATTTCTTAGAAATATTTTGAATTTGAATACTCAAGCAAGTATTCCTCCTTTAGAAAGATTTTGATTTCCAAGCAACAATGTCTTTAATGATAAGGGTCAGAATAGCGAGCACGCTCATTAAGGATGCAACAGCAAAGGCTGCTGAAAATTGATATTCATTGTATAAAATTTCAATGTGAAGCGGCATCGTATTGGTCATGCCTCGAATATGACCCGATACAACAGAAACTGCGCCGAATTCACCAATGGCACGTGCATTACATAAAATCAAACCATAAAATAATCCCCATTTAATGTTGGGCAATGTGACATAGTAAAAGGTTTTAAAGCCGTTAGCACCAAGAGAAATAGAAGCCTCTTCTTCAGATGTCCCTTGTGCCTGCATTAAAGGAATAAGCTCTCGTGCAACAAAGGGCAAAGTGACAAAAATAGTTGCAAGCACAATACCTGGCAAAGCGAAAACGATTTTAATATCATTGGCAAATAACCATTCTCCAAATAGCCCTTGTGCCCCGAAAAGCAAGATAAACACTAAACCTGCGATAACGGGCGATACGGCAAAAGGTAGGTCTATTACGGTTAGTAATAGATTTTTCCCCTTAAAGTTGAATTTCGTTAGTGCCCAAGCTGCCATAATGCCGAAAATGGCGTTTAAAGGAACGACAATCGCGATTACGGTTAAGGTCAACTGAATCGCAGCTAATGCATCAGGATGAGTAATCGCTGCAAAATAAACATCTGCGCCTTTTTGAAAGGCTGTAATAAAAATGGATACAAGGGGAAGTACGATAAAAAATGCTAAAAATGCGAGCGCAATAAATGTTAATAGATAACGAATGAAACGGGGCTCCTGCAAGGCAGCAGGCTGTGCTGCTACACTGGGTGTTTGAGGAGCAATAGGTTCGATAAGCGTAGACTGTTCCATACATACCTCCTAATGTACAAAGCGACGATTTGCCAGCCACTGTATTAAATTGATGGTGAACAATAAGACAAAGGATGTAATAAGCATGACAGCGGCAATAGACGTAGCCCCTGCATAGTCATATTGTTCAAGCTTTGTCATAATAATTAACGGTGTAATTTCCGTCTTCATCGGCATATTGCCTGCGATAAAGACAACCGATCCATATTCCCCTAATGCGCGTGCAAAGGCTAACGAGAAGCCTGTTAAAATAGCAGGTGCTAGTTCGGGGAAAATAATTTTACGGACTGTTTGCAAGCGGGTAGCGCCAAGACTTGCAGAAGCTTCTTCCACTTCCGCACTAATATTTTGTAAAACGGGCTGCACAGTACGCACGACAAACGGAAGACCAATAAAAGTTAGGGCAATAATGATGCCTAATGGCGTAAAAGCAATTTTAAAATTAAAAAATTGGCCAATCCAACCATTCGGTGCATAGAGGGAGGTTAACGCAATACCTGCTACAGCAGTAGGTAATGCAAATGGTAAATCTACAAGACCATCAATAATGCGCTTAAACGGAAAATGGTAACGTACGAGTACCCAAGCAATAATAGTGCCGAACACAACATTCACTAAGCCAGCTGCTAGCGCAGTGCCAAAGCTTAGCTTATAGGAGGCAACTGCACGAGGATCGGTGACAATATTGATAAACTCCGCCCAAGTTAGCGACATTGTTTGAATAAAAATCATGGCTAACGGTAAGAGCACAAGCAAACTAACATATAACATTGTATAACCAAGAGAAAGATGGAAGCCGGGGATAACACGTGCCGGCTTCTTTTTAAATGTTAAGCTAGTCATTAGATTGCCTCCTATTGTGGAACGTAAATTTCATCGAATGTGCCACCGTCTTTAAAGTGCTTAGCTTGTGCTTCTGCCCAACCACCAAAGTCTTCAATTGCAATAAGCTCAAGTTTTGGGAATTGCTCTTGGTATTTTGCTAATATTTCTTCATTGCGTGGTCGATAGTAGTTTTTAGCTGCAATTTCTTGCCCAACATCGCTATATAAATGTTGTAAATAGGCTTCTGCCACTTTACGCGTCCCTTTTTTATCTACAATTTTGTCGACTATTGCGACAGGTGGCTCTGCTAAGATGCTCAATGAAGGGGTAATGATTTCAAATTCATCTTCACCTAATTCATTGCGTGATAAATAAGCTTCATTTTCCCAAGCGATTAACACATCACCAATTTTTCGTTCAACGAAGGTAGTCGTTGCGCCTCGTGCGCCAGAATCAAGCACTTCTACATTGCTATACAACGCCTTCATAAAAGCTTTTATTTGTTTGTCGTCATTGTTATACAATTTCGCTGCATAGCCCCATGCCGCTAAGTAGTTCCAACGGGCTCCGCCTGAAGTTTTTGGGTTAGGAGTTATAACAGAAACATCGTCCTTTATTAAATCACTCCAATCTTGTATTCCCTTTGGATTGCCTTTTCGTACTAAAAAAACAATTGTAGAAGTATAGGGTGTAGAGTTATTGTCAAACTCTGTTTGCCAGTCTTTGTTTAGCAAATCACGAGCTTGTGCAATTTCATCAATATCGTAGGCAAGTGCTAATGTTACGACATCGGCTTCTTGCCCATCAATAACGGCTCTTCCTTGTTTACCTGAGCCCCCATGTGACTGATGAATCTTCACATCTTGACCTGTTTCGTTTTTCCACTTTGCGATAAAGTCTTTATTAAATTCATCGTAGAGCTCTCGTGTTGGATCATAAGAAACATTTAGCAACTCTACAGCCTTTTTTGTGTCTTCTGTCTTGGTATCGCTCTCTGTGGATGTACTATTACAACCTGCTAACATAATGGTTAATCCAGATAACAGAAGAAATGACTGCAAAATACGCTTGCTTTTATTCATAAAAAACTCCCCTTTCATCGAAGAACGCAAAAGACCATCTGTCATAACGTGTGCATACACATTTTGAGTAGATGGCCTTCAGATCCTCTGATCAGCATTATTTGTTTTTAGTATATTACCACATTAAGCATATATTTCCTATTAGTCAACAAGGAATTAAAAAATTAATTTTTTGTCCGTAGAAAATGCATGGCTAGCAGTTGGGGAGTAGCAAATGGCCAAATTTTTGAATAAAATTATTTGTACTACTTGCAGCTACAATTCACAAGATGATGGTGCTGCAATTAAATTTATATTTTTTACAAAACCTAGTTGACTACTAGGTGTAATTTAGTATATATTTGGTAATAAGAAAAAAGATTGTGGAATGAGGTACAAGATTACTAGTTTACAATCGACTATAAAAGCTGGCTAGTCAAACTAGAGGCGTTTTAACGAAGGCACAATGTATCAGTGTGTCTGTTGTTAAAACGCCTTTTTCTATAACCGAAAATGTTTCGAAGGGGGATTATATGTTAACGTATGCAACTTGGCAGGAGCCAACGATTAAATTTGAAGTGGATGAAAGCGATAAGGGGGCACTAGAGGTTTTACGCTGGAGCTATGCGCAGTATGGAGACGACATCGTTTATGCTTGTAGCTTTGGTATCGAAGGCATTGTTTTAATTGATTTGATTTCCAAGGTGAAGCCAAATGCCACAATTGTTTTTTTAGATACAGATGTCCATTTCAAAGAAACATATGAAACGATTGAACGTGTAAAGCAAAAATATCCGCAACTGACCATTAACATGCAAAAGCCGAAGCTTACGCTTGAGGAACAAAAGGAGCAATATGGCGATGAATTATGGAAATCTAACCCTAATCAGTGTTGCGATATTCGAAAAATAAAGCCATTACATGAGGCGTTATCAGGAGCAAAGGCTTGGATTTCAGGACTGCGCAGAGAACAATCACCAACTCGCCAACATACCAATTTCATTAATCGTGATGATAAATTTAAGTCGATTAAAATTTGTCCGCTCATTCACTGGTCGTGGAAAGATATATGGCGTTATGTTTCCAAGCATAATTTAACGTACAATCCGCTACACGATCAAGGCTATCCAAGCATTGGCTGTGAACATTGTACACAACCAGCATTTACGATGGATGATTTACGAGCTGGTAGATGGCAGGGAACTGGTAAGACTGAGTGTGGTTTACATGAATAGGGGCGTTTAAGCATGTTGGAATATATAGCGTTAGCCATTAGTTTATTTTTTGCTATGAACATAGGTGCAAGCGGTGCAGCCGCTTCCATGGGTGTTGCTTATGGGGCAGGGGCTATTAAAAAAGCATGGCACGCCTTGCTCATTTGTGCGCTTGGCGTTTTTGCGGGAGCTATTTTAGGCGGGGGCGAAGTCGTTAAGACGATCAGTTCAGGCATTATGCCACAACAGTATATAACAGTGAAAATCGTCATAATTATATTAATTTCGGCGACAAGTTCCTTATTTCTTGCCAATTTATTAGGTATTCCATTATCGACGAGTGAAGTGACCGTAGGAGCTGTCGTAGGTGTAGGCATTGCTTACCGCGTTTTATATGTCAAATCACTGCTCGTCATTATGGCCTTTTGGGTTATCGTGCCGGTTATAGCGTTTGTTATTGCACTAATCGTTGGCAAGATACTGTATAAATTTAAAGGAAAAGGCTTTTTGGCAAACCATCCGATGTTAACAGTGTTGCTCGTGTTTGCCGGATTTTTTGAAGCTTTTTCAGCAGGTATGAATAATGTCGCCAACGCTGTTGGTCCACTTGTTGGTGCTGGAATGATTAGTGTGACAAATGGTATTTGGCTTGGTGGAGCATTTGTTGCGTTAGGCGCGATATTGTTAGGTAGACGTGTACTCGAAACAAATGGCAAAAAGATTGTGCGTTTTGAAAAAGCCGAGGGGATTCTTATTTCAAGTACAGGTGCTTTACTTGTTGGTATTAGCTCGCTGTTTGGACTACCTGTCCCGTTAACGCAAGTGACGTCTTCTTCTATTATTGGTATCGGGATGGCGAAAAGCGGTAAACAAATTTTTCATAAACATATCGTAAAAAAAATCATGTGCATTTGGATTGTGTCACCTATTTTTTCATTAGCCATTTCTTATAGTCTTATTCAATTATTTATGAAGAAAGATTTATATGCCATCGTCATTATTGGAAGTGTCATAATCGGTACGCTTGGTGCGATTAGTTTAATGCGCACAATGCGTGAAGAGGAACGCTCGATATACGATGCAGGCGAAGGTATTTAATTATAAAACATACTATATAAATAAACTTTAGGGGGAATAAAAATGAGTCTACAACCACATGGTGGTGCTTTAGTGCAAGCCTATCAGCCACAAAAATCAGTAGTACATATTACAAAGGAGATTGAATTGGACGCTATTGCGTTAAGCGATTTAGAGTTAATGGCAATCGGTGGGTATAGTCCAATCGATGGTTTTTTAACTAAAAAAGATTATGAATCCGTTATCGAACATACAAGGTTAGCCTCTGGTGTTGTGTGGAGTATACCTATCACACTTCCAGTTGACAAGACGGTAGCCGCGACATTACAACCAGGTGATGAAGCAAAATTAGTTTATGGCAACGACGTTTATGGCGTCATTGTGATCGCTGATATTTATCAGCCTGATAAAGAAAAAGAGGCATTGCTCGTATATGGAACACAAGACTTAGCCCATCCTGGTGTGAAAAAGCTCCATGAGCGCCCGGCAGTATACGTTGGCGGGAAAATCACGTTAATTAAGCGTCTAGAGCAACAATTCCCTAAGTATTCATTTGATCCACAGGAAACACGTCAACTATTTAAAGAAAAGGGCTGGCAAACCGTTGTGGGCTTCCAAACACGTAATCCTGTGCATCGTGCGCATGAATATATTCAAAAGGCGGCATTAGAAACAATTGATGGCTTATTTTTAAATCCATTAGTTGGCGAAACGAAGTCAGATGATGTATCGGCCGCTATCCGGATGGAGAGCTATGAGGTGCTGTTAGAAAATTACTATCCTGCAAATCGGGTGCAATTAGGTGTTTTCCCGGCAGCCATGCGCTATGCAGGACCGAAGGAGGCCATCTTCCATGCGCTTGTACGTAAAAATTATGGCTGCACCCATTTTATTGTAGGACGTGATCACGCAGGTGTAGGTGATTATTATGGCACTTACGATGCGCAAAAAATCTTTGAACAATTTACGGAAGATGAACTTGGGATTGTACCATTAAAATTCGAACATAGCTTTTATTGCACTGAATGTGAAGGCATGGCAACTACAAAAACTTGCCCACATGATCGTGCAGCACATATTATATTATCCGGAACGAAAGTCAGAGAAATGCTTCGCAATGGAGAGGTTCCTCCAAGTACATTTAGCCGTAAAGAGGTAGTCGAAGTCTTGATAAATGGCATGCGTCAGGAGGTAGTAAAATGAGTTCCAATATCGTTTGGCATGAAGCTTCTATTAAAAAAGAAGAGCGTCGCACGCAGAACAAACACGAAAGCTTTATATTATGGTTTACAGGGCTTTCGGCTTCAGGAAAATCGTCGGTAGCTAATGCCCTAGCTCGTAAACTATTTGAACGAGGAAACCAAGCATTCGTACTAGATGGCGATAATGTGCGCCATGGTTTAAATAATGATTTAGGCTTTGACGAAACGAGTCGCAAAGAAAATATAAGACGTATCGGCGAAGTGGCCAAACTTTTTGTGGAGAGCGGCCAAATTGTACTTACGGCTTTTATTTCGCCTTATCGCCAAGATCGCCAAGTTGTTCGTCAGCTAGTGGAAGACGGCGAATTTTTAGAAGTATATGTTAGGTGCTCTGTAGATACTTGTGAACAGCGTGATCCAAAAGGTCTTTATAAAAAAGCGCGCAATGCGGAAATTGCTAATTTTACTGGTATTAGTGCACCATATGAAGAACCTGAACATCCTGAATTTATTTTAGATACTGAACGCTATTCGATTGAAGAATGTGTCGAGCAGCTAACAACGTTTTTAACGGATAAGGGCTATATTTAACGCGTGCCAGGTACTCAAACAATTTCTATACTTTGCTTTAACTAACTAAGGAAAAATCCACGTAGACTCCTGCTCAGAACGCACACAGCGTAAGACGCAACAAACCTGCGCGTTAGCGAGGGTTGCGGCTTACGTGTGTGCTCGCTGAAAGCACCGCCGAAGCGGACAATAACGGTGTAGCAAAAAAGTGTTAGATTGATTGTAGTCAATCTAACACTTTTTCATTTTTGTCTCAACTTTGGTTATTTAATACCTTGTTCTTTTTTCATTTTGTCAATTTCAGGTCCTAGCTCGTCACGAACTGTTCCTTTCCACGGCTTCACACCTGCTATATAGGAGGAACGGGTCATAATATGTCCACCGACAGGGCCTGTAATAAAGAGAAACAATATACCTAATAAAATACGTGGGTTAAAATGATCCTCGATAAGCCAAAAGTGAAAGAAAACACCGATTAATACACACATTACGCCGAGCGTTGCACTTTTCGATGCGGCATGTGCACGTGTATACAAATCAGGTAATCGTATAAGCCCAATTGCCGTTACGACGATAAATAACACACCGATAGAAATGAACAAAATAACTAATGTATTAGCGAGAATTGTCACGTTTAATGATATCTCCTTTCTCTATAAATTTAGAGAAAGCAACTGTACCGATAAATGATAAAATCGCTAACAATAATACAATTTCAAGAAAGAAGCTCGTTTCCACTAAAATAGAAAATAACGCGATTAATGAAATAAGTGACACGCCTAAGGAATCCAGTGCAACAACACGGTCGGATGCAGATGGTCCTTTTACCATACGGTAAATGACAGCGATCATCGATAAGCAAATCACTACGATCGCTGCAATAATAAACGTCATCATGATTTACTCACCTCCAAAATAGCTTTTTCAAAAGAATCTCGAATGGATGCAATGGCATCATCTACATCGCTAATATCAATGGCATGGACATACAATGTTTTAGCATCATCTGAAACATGCACCACAACGGTTCCTGGTGTTAATGTAATGAGACTCGATAATAACGTAATTTCCCAATCTTCTTTGAGTACCGTAGGATAAGCAAAGAAGGCAGGTTGCATATCTAGCTTAGGCTTTAGTACAACTTTTAGTACTTGAATATTTGCTAATATTAACTCTTTAAAAAAGAGAACGGTCAGCTTAATAATGGCCCATACACGGAATACATAGAGTCGCGCAAAGAAAAATCGTCTCATAATAACAAGTAAGACAATACCAAGAATGAAGCCTACTATAAAGCCTGTAGCTGTGTAATTAGATGAAAGAAACATCCAAACGAAGGCAAGAGCAAAGTTTAAAATTATTTGAAATGCCATAGCTCTAATCTCCCTTCATTACAGCATCTATATAAATAGATGGGTCATTTAATAGGTTGGCAGCATCATTCATAAATGGTGTAATCCATTCTGAACCAACACCGTATGCTACGGTAATTAGTACTAATAGGACGGTCGGCGCAAACAGTGTCGTATAGACTTTCTTGTCGACAGTACCCGTTGTCTCTTTTTCCTCGCCCCAGAAGGCATAGAGGAAAATTCGGATAACCGAAAGTAAGACGAGTAAAGATGAGGCTAAAATAAAGATGCTGCTCCACATACTACCAGCCTCAAAGCCCCCTTGCACGATTAACAGCTTGCCAACGAAACCACTAAGTGGAGGAATCCCTGCTAAACCGAAAGCTGCAATTAAATAGAACCAGCCAAGTACAGGGTACTTTTTCATAAGACCGCCCATTTTTCGTAAATCAGATGTGCCGGTAATGTAGATAACAATACCAATCAACATAAAGAGGGCTGCTTTGATCAGCATATCATGAACTAAATAGAACATTGCGCCCTTTAGCGCTACTTCATTCATTTGGGATACACCAAATAAAATAACACCTACTGCAATGACGATATTGTAAATAATAATGAGCTTCACATCAAAATAGGCAAGAGCCCCGATACAGCCAGCAATAATGGAGCCAATTGCTAATACCATAAGCAAGTCATGTGTATACGATACATCATGTACGAAAAATAGGGTGTATGTGCGCGTAATCGCATAAACGCCAACTTTTGTTAACAGTGCACCAAATAGTGTTAACACAGGAATCGGTGCTGCTGCATAAGAAGTTGGAAGCCAGAAGTAAAGCGGGAAAATCGCCGCTTTTAATCCAAATACCATTAAGAATAAAACAGCGATAACTGTGATAATTCCTGGCTGATGTATGTCGCTAATTTTGACTGCTATATCTGCCATATTCAGTGTACCTACAACCGAGTAAAGATAGGCTACTGTAATAACAAACAAAGCAGAAGAAATAACATTGATTAAAATATATTTAATGGAGCCTTTCAGTTGTCCTTTTTCTCCACCGAGTACAATGAGTAAATACGACGCCATTAATAGTACTTCAAAGAATACAAATAAGTTGAAAATATCTCCTGTAGTAAAGGCACCATTGACACCGGTTAAAATAAACATAATGCCAGGGTAGTAGAAGAAGCGTTCACGCTCCTTTGTAATAGAACCGAAGCCGTACCACACAACAAAAAAGGCAATGAGTAATGTTGTTGTGACCAACAGTGCAGACATCATATCAGACACCATCGTAATACCATATGGTACTGGCCAATCTCCGAATGTTACTTTTTGAATGCCGTCATTTTTTACTTTTAGTAATAATGAAACGGCCGATGCCAAAGCAAGCACGATACCTAGCAACGCAAACGAGCGCTGGTATTTTAAATTTTTTTGGCCAAACATTAAAATCATGCCGAAGAAGAACGGAATGATGATCGGTAGTAAAAGGAAGTTATTCATCTTCATCACTTCCTCTCATTAAGCTAATATCATCTGTCTCAAGCTCCTGATAGGAACGATACGCCAGTACTAGGAAGAAAGCCGTTACGCCAAAGCTAATGACAATCGCAGTTAATATTAATGCCTGCGGTAAAGGATCAGCAAATGTTTTGGCGCCTTCTTTTAAAACAGGAGGAGCCTCGCCTGTTAATCCGCCCATTGTTAAGATAAGTAAATGCGCACCGTGACTTAAAAGCCCAGTACCAATAATAATACGTAATAAGCTTTTCGATAATATTAAGTAAACGGCTGCCATAAACAGAAAGCCAATGACAAACGCCATAATTATTTCCATTATTCATCCTCTCCAATCGTTTGAATAATGGTCATCGTAACGCCAACAACAACCAAGTAAACACCGCTATCAAAAAGCATCGCTGTGTGTAAAGACTGCTTACCTAGAAGCGGTAATTCGAAATAATCAAAGAAATGCGTGAAGAACGGTTTCCCTAAAAACATCGGGAATGCTGCTGTGGCCAGTGCCAATAATAAACCTGTTGCAGTTAAATACGTATAGTTGATCGGTAACACATTGCGTACCGTATTTAAATCAAAGGCTAGCACTAATAGCACGATGGCACTCGATGTTAACAGTCCACCAACAAAGCCTCCACCAGGTGTATAATGACCAGCTAAAAAAATATGAATGGAGAAGAAGAAAATAATGAAGAATACAATTTTAGCTGTAAATTGTATAATGACATCATTTGTTTTCATGCGGTTTCTCCTTTCTATTCATGCGCAGCTTGATCATCGCTAAAATCGCCATGCCTGCAATACCTAACACTGTAATTTCAAACAGGGTATCAAAGCCACGGTAGTCAACTAAAATAACATTGACAATGTTTCCACCACCAGCTAAATCATAGACGGTATCTTCATAGTATTTTGAGATTGACGGAATCAGCTTTTGTGAATGTGCCGATAAAGCGATAAGCGTCACCATAACACCAACTGCTATGGAAATGATTGCACGATTTAATTGAAAGCGCATGCGTTCTTCGCGTTTTCCAAGCTTCGGAAGATGATAAAACGCTAGTAAAAATAAGGCAACAGAAATCGTTTCGATAACGAGCTGTGTTAATGCTAAATCGGGTGCATTAAACATAACAAAGAATAATGCCACTGTGTAACCGACAGCGCCAAGTCCGATAATGGCTGTAAGACGTGACTTCGCTAAAATGGTAATGGCCGTTCCAATCACTAATACGACAATTAAAATTAATTGGTAAGAGCGTATTGGTGCAGCGCCTTCAAAGGAAATTGAAAAGGCATCTTTTACAAATAACGTTCCAATTGAAATAGCGGCAATAGCGCTAAACATATACAGTAAATAGTGACGCATAGAACCTGTCATATAAAGACGTGATAGACGATTTAATCCTACATCTAATCCAAGCATTATTTTGTCATAGGCATTATTAAATGTAAGCGCACGTGGGAATAGGTTGTAAATACCTTGCCATTTCGGTAGGGCAACAAATAATAAGACACCTATAATCACAATGCCAATGGTCATGATTAATTCTGGTGTAAAACCACCATGCCAGGCAGCCACGTGAATATTAACATCTTCTGGGAAATCATATAAAAACGGCTGAATAGCTTGTACAGCCGGCTTAACAAACGTATCTCCAATAAGATTAGGGATAAAGAATATAATGACCACTAATGATGCTAAAATCATCGGTGAGATAAGCATACCAATGGGCGCTTCATGTGGCTTATGAGCGTAATGCTCCGGTTTATACGTTCCTGTAAATGTTCTAAATACAAAGTAGAAACTATAAATAAACGTAAAAATACTAGCGATCCAAGCAACGATTGGGAACAATACGCCCCATGTCTCAAAACCGAAAAATTCGAAATTTTGCAGTGCTAACATGGCGGATAAAAACATTTCCTTACTTAGGAAGCCATTAAATGGTGGTAAACCTGCCATTGAGAAACTACCAATCGCCGCCACTGTAAAACTGAGTGGCATAATGCTCATTAATCCACCAAGCTTACGGATATCACGTGTACCTGTTTCATGATCAATAATCCCTGCAATCATAAATAAACTACCTTTAAATGTTGCATGGTTGATCAGGTGGAAAATGGCTGCAAACGCTGCATATTTGAATACCGAATCAGCGGCTCCATTGACGTGAAATGCTACTGCACCAGCGCCAAGTAATGACATAATGAGTCCGAGTTGACTGACAGTTGAAAACGCAAGAATACCTTTTAAATCGGTTTGTTTTAAGGCAAAGAATGAACCCCAGAAGAGTGTTAACAGACCTATTCCTGTCACAAGCCAAATCCATAGCTCTGAAGCAGCGAAAATGGGTGTAAAGCGGGCAACTAAATAAATCCCTGCTTTTACCATTGTTGCGGAATGGAGATAGGCACTAACTGGTGTCGGCGCTTCCATCGCATCAGGTAACCAAATATAAAATGGAAATTGAGCGGATTTCGTAAATGCCCCTAGTAGTAATAACACAAGTGCCCAAATGAACAATGGATGTTGCACTAAGTTAGGTGCCATGGCAATCAGTTCACGAATGGAATATGTCCCACCCATTAAATAAAGAAGGATAAATCCTCCTAACATCATTAAGCCGCCGAAGACTGTAATCATCATGGATTTAAGAGCACCGAAGCGAGATGCATCGCGTGTGTACCAATAACCAATTAGTAGGAACGACGAAATCGATGTTAATTCCCAGAAGAAGTACAATGAAATTAAATGGTCAGATTGTACAACACCGAGCATGGCGGTCATAAATAATAATAAGTAAACATAAAAATTATGTAGTTTTTCTTTATGTTTATCTAAGTAAAAAATGGAGTAAAGTACGACGAGTGAGCCGATTCCTGTTATGAGTAACGAGAATAGCAAGCTAAGTCCGTCCAAATACGATACGACAGAAATATCTAGCGAGGGAATCCATGGTATCCCATCAAGAAATACTTCTCCATGCGCTACTCTCGCGATATATGTAGCATAAATAACGACGAGTGTAGCAGGTACTGCAAGAACAAACCAGCCTGTGTGAATATTTTTAATGCTTTTATATATAAAAGGCACAAATATTGCAGCAAGCATCGGGATGAAAATATAGAGTACTTGTAACAAAAAAATCCTCCTTTATGCACGTAAGTGTAATAATTATAACGTACTTTCGTTGGGAATGCATATGCACTAGTAGGATTTAGCTTGGATAGCAGAGGAATTTTAGCTATATTATAAATAGGAAGTTATCAAAAAAAACAGAGGAAAAAATTTTTTATGAAGAACCCTTATATATATGGTTTTTTACCATTAATTACAATTTTGTTGTTTAGTTTAACGTTTGGCATGTATGCAGTAGGGGAAGCGTTACAACTATTTCGAGCAATCGGTGTGTATTCAGGGATGCGTGAATTTTTATCCGATTTTGAATTGCGTGTCATGCTGCTCATTGTATTTGCGCTTATTTTTTTTATGGCGTTTTCAGCGCTTAAATTAGTAGGAGAAACTATTCATGAACTAGGGATGTTATTTTTCTCGAAGGATAATGAAGGGGCGGCGGTAAGCCAAGCACGTGGAGGCTATGTCATTTTGTTTATCGGTGCTATGTGTTCAGCCTTTGCCATTCAATCGATTTATGCATTAGCGGGTATATTTGTGCTAACAGTTTTTATCTATTTCATTTATCTTATCTATAAAATGAGCCTTTTTATGTCCATGGGCGGAACGATTGGATTACTCATATTTGAGCTTTTCATGTGGACATTATTAATCTCGTTATTAGTTTATGTCATTTTAAAACTATATAACGGAGTCCTGGCTAGTCTACCCTTTGCAAAATAAAGTGCCAGGCACCGAAACAATTCTGAAAATTAACAATATGCAAGTGAAAACCCACGTAGCTTTCAGCGGAGCACAGAACGTAAGACACAACAGTGATGTTGTCGCTTACGGTGAACCTGCGAAAAGCGAAGTGGGTTTTAAAGTGCTTTTTAAAGTGCCAGGCACCGAAACAATTCTGAAAATTGCTAGTTGAGCTCTTGTAATTACTCTAGTAACACATTAAACAGTTTGTGATGTATTTTATACGATTCTAGTTTTTCCATCGGTTGCGGTTTATCATAACCAAGCCAGACAGCAGCTGTATACTGATCATTTAATCCTGCTAGCCAATAATCACGATAATCATTTGTTGTACCTGTTTTAGCACCGACATAGCTACTATTACTATACACACCTTGCCCCGTCCCATTAGCTACAACATCTGCAAGTAGCTCGCGCATATATTTTACCGTTTTCGGTGACCAGATTTGATCACGTTCCTTATCCCAGCTATATAACTCAGTACCATCATTAGCTGTCACTTTCCGGATACTATGTGCAAGTACATAAGAGCCATCGATAAAGCTTGTGTAAGCATCTGCAAGCTCAAGTGCCGTGACACCATAAGTTAATCCACCCAATGAAGCTGCATACGTATGATCCTTTGCAACGATGGAGCGGAAATGGAAGCGGTCAAGATAACTAAATGCCGTCTCGACGCCTACCGCATTAAAAAGTCGCAATGCGGACGTATTAAAGCTATTGCGGAATGCTGTGCGAATGGACACATCGCCATATTTATAACCACCATAATTTTGAGGGCAAAAAGAACCGACACAATAGCTACCACCATTGACGATTGAATCAGGGGTATGTGTTGTTGTTTCAAAAAACGGTGCATAGACGGCAAGTGGCTTAAATGCTGAACCGGGCTGGCGTGGTCCTTGATACGCACGATGATAATCAAATTTCTCATAGTTTTTACCGGCATAGAGGCTGACGATTTCACGAGAAGAATTATTAATAACCGCACCAGCTGCCTGTAATTCACCTTTTCCTAAAATAGCGGTCATGCGTTCTTCATCATGAGCCTGTTTAGTAGGATCAAGCGCAGTATAAACGGTTAAACCGCTTTGAAATAACGTACTAAGACGACTGTCTAGTTGAGCTTGAATTGATTTTTTTTCTTCTTCACTTTGCGTGTTTTGTAATCGATCTGTATAGCCTTCTTTGTCAGCTACTAGCCAGCGTAACTCTTGAAGAACGTAAGTACTGTACATTGGATAGCTTTGCACTTTATTTTTAACATTTAAGATAATGGGCTGTGCTTTAGACGAAGTTGCCTCTTCTTTTGTAATCGCACCACTTGCAGCAAGTGTATCGAGTAGCCGTTCCTGCCTAGCTTTTGTTTCATCAAAATTTTTAAGCGGGTTATATAGTGACGGATTATTTGGAATCGCGGAGATAAAAGCTAGCTCAGCAATCGACAGTTCTTGAATAGGTTTTTGAAAATAATAGGTCGCTGCACTGCCGATGCCATAAACTTGGTTGCTAAAATAAGATTCATTTAAATACATCGTTAAGATAGCATCTTTGTCGTATTTTTTTTCAAGCTCATAGGCATAAAACAATTCCGTTAATTTGCGTTCGTACGTTTTTTCATCAGATAAATAGCGCATACGAACAAGCTGTTGGGTAATCGTACTGCCACCTTGTGACGCTGTATTGGCGTTTGAGTTAGCGACCACAGCGCGTATAATAGCACTAAAATCGAAGCCGATATGATCGTAAAAATCAGCATCTTCACTAGCAATAAAAATTTCCTGGGCAATTTGTGGAATTTCTTGTAATGTTAAAGGCTGACGCCATTCAACATATTCTTCGCTAAATGTTTGACCGTTCTGATCAATTAATGTGACAGGAAGCTGTACTTGTACTTCAGGCACATCTATTTTCTTTTCGATTTGTTGGGCGTGTGCTTGAGTAGTATTTAACTCTGTGCGTATATTCGTACCAATCCACCAAATGGTAGGTAAACATAGCGTAATAATAATAAAGCCAAAAACTTTTTTCATAAATGCCTCCAACTTTGAACATAAGTCTTTCAACAGAATAGCATATTTTGGATGCATTCCAAATACTCGTTCAGAACTATTTACGTGGGGACTAAACGATCAAAAGAAAATGCATAAAGGAGCCTGTTCATTTCCACCATCATTTTGGGTTATACTACCATTGGGTTTTAAACGAAAGATTCTACGTTTTCTACAATCTAACCGTCTGAACGATTGTAAAAGTACAAAAATCGTCAATACTTTGATGGAGAAAACGGCTAGGAAGTATGTTAGACTTATATGAGGTCAGAAATGATGCAGTAGAATCATTTTCGTTGAAACTGAAATTTTACATTTAAAGGAGAGACTTCAATGTTTCCACAATTAACAACAGAAGTACAAGAAGGCGAAGTTCTAGTAGAAATGAAAACAACTTTAGGTGCTATCAAAATTAAATTGTTCCCAAAACAAGCACCGAAAACAGTTGAAAACTTCTTAGGACATGCAAAATCAGGTTATTACGATGGTATTATTTTCCACCGTGTAATTCAAGACTTCATGATCCAAGGCGGTGACCCAACAGGTACAGGTATGGGTGGAGAGTCAATATGGGGTAACTCATTTGAAGATGAATTTTCGGATGAATTATTTAACCTACGTGGAGCACTTTCAATGGCGAATGCTGGTCCAAACACAAACGGTTCTCAATTCTTTATCGTTCAAATGAAACACCTGCCAAGCGATATGCTTCGTCAACTGCAAGGTGCTGGTTTCCCAGAAGAAATTATCGAAGCCTATGCACAAAATGGTGGTACGCCATGGTTAGACCATAAACACTCTGTATTCGGTCATGTTGTGGAAGGTATGGACATCGTTGATAAAATTGCAAATGTAGAAAAAGATCACCGCGATAAACCAGTTGAAGATGTTAAAATTGAGTCAATTACAGTTTTTGAATAATAATTGTAAGGACGTGTAGAAAATATGGAACATTTAATGTATCAATTTTTATATTTTCCTGAAGATAAAACAGCGTATATTCCAGCAGCTTTTGAATTTTTAATTATGCTTATTCTTTGCGCAGGCGTATTTATGATTTTCCGTAAAATTTCTAAAAAGCAGGAATTAAAATCTAAGGAAATCGAAGCACGTATTTTAGCAGAAAGAAATCGTACAAACAATCAACAAAACGTATAAAAAAGGCAAACTGAATAAGAATGCCTAGAGGATAGACAAACTCGCCGAATTTGGAGAGTTTGTCTATCTTTTTTATGGGTTGCAGTTTCGTAGGAGCAAAGAAATTGTGTGAGTGCCTGGCACTAGTGAATTCAATGCATCATATTTACTTTCTATAGCGCAAATAACCACTTCACTTTCCGTGGGCGCAGTGTAAGCCGCAACCCTCGTTAACGCGAGGAATACCTGTGTCTTACAACTAGTGCTGTTCCCGCAGGCGTCTGCGTGGTAACTTGCAAAATTCAGAATTGTGTGAGTGCCTGGCACTAGCATTTTTATAGTGAAAAAACCCACTACGGTTTCCCTGGCACAGTGTAAGCCTCAGGATTCTTCGTGGGTTTTTGTTTGGTTATTTTATTTTTTTGAAAATTCTTAATTGTTTGGGTGCCTGGCACTTTATAGAGACAGTGCTAGTTTAAAGCGGGTCACGGCATCTTTGACAGTATCAAATGAGCAGGCTACGTTCATGCGTAGGAAGCCGCGGCCTTCTTCGCCGTATTTTGAACCAGGCTCTAATGCAAGCTTTCCGATTTCCAGTAAACGCTGCATTATTTCTTTCTCATCGATACCTAATTGTCGGCAATCAATCCACAGTAAGTATGTGCCTTGAGGCTTCGCGATATGGACACCAGGCAATTGAGTTAACTCTGAAATAACATAATCCATATTCTTTGAAATATAGACAAGTAACTCTTCAAGCCATGGCAATCCTTCACTGTATGCTGCTTGTAATGCTACAGGTGCAAAGCTATTTAATGACCCTTGACCACTAGCCAGATTGACTGCCTCTAATTGCACACGCTTTTTCTTATCAGACGTAATGATATAGGCAACTTGAATACCTGCAAGGTTAAATGTTTTAGTCGGTGCCATACAGGTAATGACGCGATCGATTTCATCGCCAGCAATTTTTGCTAGTGGCGTATGTTTTGCCCCATCTAACATTAAATCTGCATGAATCTCGTCTGAAATAATAAGTACATCATATTTTGCACATAGGCGAACAATTTCTTTTAACGTAGCTTCTTCCCAAACATAACCACCAGGATTATGAGGGTTACACAATATGTAAGCTTTAACATTTTGGCTAAGTGCTTGTTCAAATGCCTCAAAATCAAAGACAAATGTTCCTTGTTGCTCTACTAACGGACAAGTGACTACTTCCCGACCATTACCTTTTGGGATATTAAAAAATGGTGGATAAACAGGTGTTGAAATAAGTACTTTATCACCTACATTTGTCAAAGCCGTTAAAATATTTGCCAATGCCGAAACGACACCGTGGCTAAAAGAAATGGAGTCTTTTTCAATATGCCAATTATAACGCTTATTTTGCCAGTCCACTATCGACTGTTTAGCTTCTTCACTGACATAGCTATAACCGAAAATCGCATCTTCTGCGTGTTTTTGTAGTGCTTTTGAAACAGCAGTTGGTGGGGCAAAATCCATATCTGCTATCCACATTGGTAAAATTTCTGTAGTATCGTTTAGACCATAAATTTTCTCCATTGCGTCCCATTTTACTGAGTTTGTAAAGCGACGATTTAATGTTTGATCAAAAATAGACAAGCAAATCACTCTTTTCTTTTTTTTTTACTATGGTATCATACCTATTAAGATTAAAGGATAATAGGTGAGTATTTTGGAAAATATAAAAATGAATCGAGCAGCCGTACATCTGCTAGCTGAGTGGGATCCTTTCCATATCGGTGCTGAGCATTATGATACAGAAACGGCAGATGTTGTTGCCGCATTACAAAGTATTGATGACCCATCTGCACTTGCAAAGGTCATTCAAGAAACTTACGAGCATTCGTTTGAGCAATGGATTCCGATTGAAGATTGTGTTGCCATCTCATACAAACTGATTGCCATTAAGTTTGAAGCAAAATGCATTATTTAAAACGACATATCGTGTTTTATTATTGGAAAGACATGAAAAATGGCTCTTTCCTTATAAAAGTGAGGTTGTCTTAACGATATAGACAACCTCATTTTCTTATTGAAACAATGGTAAAATCCCTTGAATGAAAATTAGTAAAATCGCAAGAGGGGATACATAGCGAATTAACACGAACCAAATGTTAAATAGTAAGCTTGATGAAGCAAGCTCTTGTCTTGAAATGTCTTTCGTATAGTAAAAGCCTGCAAAAATAGAAATTAATAAGGCTCCAATTGGCATGCCGACACTATTTGTCATAAAGTCTACAAAGTCAAAAATAGAACGATCTAAAATTTTTATATCCGACAGAATTCCGAAAGATAAGGCGCTCGGAATACCGAAGATGAAAATAATAATACCGCCAATCCAGGCAATTTTTTTACGCTTTTCTGGTTTGTCTCCAATGGCAATCGCTACAACAATTTCTAACATTGAAATCGAAGACGTCACTGTGGCAAACAGTAAAAGGATAAAGAAAATCGTTAGGAAAAGACCTCCGAGTGGCAATTGCTCGAAAACTGCAGGCAAGATAATAAAAACAAGCCCTGGCCCTTGATCAGGTGTATAGCCTAATGCGAAGACAGCTGGGAAAATAACTAAACCTGCAAGTAGCGAAATAATAATATTCATTGACGCTACATTAATAGCTGAATTTCCAATCTTTTCAGTTTTCGGTAGATACGATGCATACGTAATCATAACTGCAATACCGACGCTTAAAGAGAAAAATGCTTGTCCGAGTGCTTTTAAAAATGTTTCGGCATTTAAGTAAGACCAATCCGGTACAAACATAAATTTTACGCCTGCCATCGCACCATCCAGTGTTAAGGAACGAATCACTAACACGACGAAGAATATAAATAGCAGTGGCATCATCCACGTACTAGCTTTCTCAATCCCACCTTTAATGCCTCCTGATACAATAGCAATCGTTAACAGTAAAAATAACCCTTGTACAAGAATAGCTTCAAATGGACTAGAGATAATAGTGCTAAACAACTCAGCGTAATTTCCGGAATGACCATTTGTCGTTAATTGGAACGTCAATAAACGACCTAAATAACTTAAAATCCAACCGCCTACTACACTATAGAAGGATAGTATTAAACCGGCAATAATCATACCGCCCCATCCGATTAAAAACCAAGGTTTTCCTGGCGCTTGCTCTTTAAACGACGTCACCGCATCTTTTTGCCCGCGACGACCAATCATAAATTCTGCAATTAACACCGGCAAACCGATGAAAAATGTACATAAAATAAATAATAAAATAAATACACTTCCACCGTTCGTTCCCGCCATATAGGGGAACTTCCATATAGCCCCTAAACCAATGGCACTTCCGGCTGCAGCTAAAATAAACCCTATTTTTGATGTGAATTGATCTCTAGATGACACAAAATAAAGCC
Source organism: Lysinibacillus sp. 38-6 (assembly GCF_046245175.1). Lineage (GTDB taxonomy): Bacteria > Bacillota > Bacilli > Bacillales_A > Planococcaceae > Lysinibacillus. Next base: position 2,293,355 of record NZ_CP176417.1, on the reverse strand, counting down.
TCCTTATACTAAAATTCTATTTTACCGTAAATATTGCATAACACAAGCAAATTTCTGAAAATTGGATTAGCGATACTTTTAGGACAACCACGAGTAAAAGTACCGTAGTTACTGACTTAATTGCGCGGCGATGCTCGCCATAGTAACCTGCGCTAAAACATGCACTGTTAACAATTCAGTAAAAATGTAACAATTAGTAAAGGCTAGACGTTACATAGAAAAGGAGGGATAACGCGTGAGTGAGTCTGAATTAATCGAACGAGCACAACAAGGTGATAAAGAAGCCTATATTGAACTAATCCGCATCCATCAGCGAACAGTTGAAAAATTTGCCTTTCAATGTGGCGTACATAGTAGAGATTTAGCGGATGTTTCACAAGAAGTTTTTGTGAAGCTGTACCGCTTTTTACATCAATTTAAGCAGGATCGTTTTACGACATGGCTTTATAAAGTGACGCTCAATGCTACACGAGATTATTATCGGAAGGAGCAACGACAGCAGGCAAAGGAGGAGTTGTTAAACACGCAACGACAAGCCCCTAGCCCTTCTGCTGAAAAGCATGTACTCAATTTTGAGGAAGATCGTCTATTGCATGAAAGCATTCAAGCACTTGATGAAAAATATCGCTATCCGCTCGTATTATTTTACTTTCATGAGTTGAAGTACGAAGAAATTGCAGAGGTACTTGCTATTTCATTATCGACTGTTAAAGTTCGCATTTTGCGCGCAAAAGAAAAACTAAAAGTCACTTTGACACTGGAGGGGAGTGCTGACAATGGATGACAAACAATTTGACCGACGTATGGCCTTATTAAAAAAATCATACGACCGAATGGACCAACAATTAGACCCAGCAAATGTCTTCAAGCAAATTGCAGAAGAGGAACAAGCACTTGCGGTACAAACGGATGCCACTCCGCACAAGCCCTCCGTCAAATGGCAAAAGCGAATCGTCTGGCTAGCGAGCGTTGCTAGCGTATTGTTAGTTGGGCTGTTAGCGACCCTCTATACGATGAAGCAACAAGCAAGTCCGCCAAGTGAAATAACGCAAGATGTACCTGCCAAAAAAGCTGAAGAAGAAGAGATCGCTGACCAGATTACAAAAATATTTAATAGTAAAAAGGAAGATATTAGGAAGGAGTTAAAAGTTTCTAAAGATGAACTAGAAGCATTTGATTTTATTAAAAATGCCAACTCCTTTTTAGATTTTTATTTAACGACGAATTTACAGTTGAGATTGACGGATGCAAACTACGTGGAAATCATGGAAGAAAGTTTATCGAATAAATTAATAACCCCAAAACGAGCTATAGAAAAGATGAAAACTTTTAGAAATTTAACTTTTGGAGAATCGTATGCAATTTATAGCGACTATATAATTGCAGTAAATGAATTAGAAACCTTTTACAGCAAGCTACTTGAACCTTATGAACAACTATTGCTGAAAGCTGGTGATGTAGAATATCCAGCTGATTTAGAAGCCATTATAGAAGCAGCAAACAATCAATTTATGGAGTTGAAAATAGACGATAATGGTAAGATTTACTTTAAAGCCAATCCAATCCATGGCGAATTTGCGCCACCTTATATAAATGAATTACATCCGGATATTTTAGGGTATTTCGAATATTTACAAACAGGATACCTACTGGAAGTGGACGATTTGCGTTATACGCGGGAGGAAACAGCAACATCGCTAAAAATAATAGAACGCACGCTAATGGCAGATATAAATGCTAATACTTCAGATTACAAGCTATTACAAGAAACTTTTAAAAATACATGGGTAACATTATTACTTGGTACTAAACAATATCCAGCCTTTGACGATGATGGGCAACCTAATTCGGACTACTTAAAATTTTTACAGGATATAGCCGCTGGACAGTATGGTGAGGTCATGAAACAAACTGCGTCAACGATTTTAGCAGAATTCCAGCAATTGAATCACTCGGCTACATTATCGCAACTCGCACCTTATGATATTTGGACAATTCTTATACAAACAAGACAAGAAACAGCAGGAGATATAATAAACGATAATGATTTTACTGTAGTTGATCTGGATGCGTCTAGCATGGAACAAATAAAAGGCATCTACGAACAATATAAAAAAAATAATGATAAAGCTGTATTAAATCAATTACACACGCTTAATATTGCTTTGCTCTATTTATATGCTGTAACCATTGGCGATGAGTCGGTGCAAAATGCTTTATTAGCACCAGATGCGGAAGTCAATGGAAGTAAGTTGCAAACGATAGAAAGTTTAGACGTTTTTAGTCAGCTTGGCGAATATGACGGGGGAAATAGGATGGTAGCGGCTCGTGTTACAGCAAGTGAGCAACATCAGTATGGTAGACAATTCCTTTTTAAATTTTCACAACAAGAGGGTGGCTACTATCGTATATCGGGCATCATTGATTAATGGGACGATTTTTTGCCCCACATATTGACGTATGTTATAATTTAACGTGATATATACGTAGCAAACATACAGAAAGTGGGCAAAGGTTATGGCAAAAAAATATGAATTAGGAGACGTATTGACCGGAAAAGTTACAGGTATTCAACCGTACGGTGCATTTGTCGCACTTGATGACGATACACAAGGGCTCGTGCATATTTCTGAAATTACGTACGGCTTTGTAAAAGACGTCTGTGAATTTTTATCAGTTGGGCAAGAGGTTGAAGTGAAGGTGCTTGAAATCGATGAAGCGGCCGAAAAAATTAGTTTATCGATTCGTGCCTTACAAGAACGCCCCGCTGCAGTTAGAAAAAAAGACGCACCACCACGAAAATCATTACAGGATCGAGTAGATGAATCCGATGCAAATGGTTTTAATTCGCTAAAAGATAAACTACAGGACTGGATCGAACAGTCAGGACACTAAAAAAACGAGGATACTTCCATGAGAAGATATCCTCGTTTTTTTTATATAAAAATAATTATTAATCCTTTTTCATTTTACGTAGACGATATTGTAAATTTTGACGGCTCATGCCGAGAGCACCGGCTGCTTTTGTAATATTGCCTTCATATAGATTTAAGACATTTTGCACATAATAGGATTCGGCTTCCCGTAAATAAGCATCGAGTGGCATTACTTCATTTTGTTGCTGGAACATAAAAAACTCTGGTTCGCGCTCAGATGTGTCTTGGTTTTGCGCCTTAAATCGAAAATGCACAGGGAGTAAATCGAACGTAACGGTTGATTCAGTTGTCATAAACGATACGATTTCATCCAGAAGTAGTTCAAGTTCTTTCAAGTTTCCTGGCCAATCATACTGTAAAAATAATGCTTGAACATCAGGTGCAAGTTCTGAAACATTGGATGCGAAACGCTCGCGATGGCGACTCAAATAATCATCAACAAACGGTAAAATATCTTCTTTGCGATCTGTTAAATTTGGAATGGTAATGGACATTGTAGCAAAGAAATAATAGAGAGATTTTGATAGCTTGTTCTCTGCTATTAAAGCAATCGGATCACTGCCGACACTGCCTATCAGCATATATTTTGATTGTGGAAGTGACTGTAATAATTCTAATAATTGCTCCTGAATGTCAAGGCTTAAAAAATCAATGCGTTCAAAGAAAAAGGTATATGCTTTATCGTCCTGTAATAACTCATGTACTTTATCGAGTACTGATTTGGCTGAACGTCGACTAAAGAGTGTAACAAATGCTTCTGGATCAGAAGATGCAGCATGATGAATCCCTTCTGCAACTAAATCTTTTCCCGTACCTGATTCTCCGATTAGCAAAATAGGTAATTTTACGGCGGCAGCTTTTTTAGCATTAGCGATTACTTGCTGCATTGTCTCTGAGACAGCGGTAATCATATCGAATGTCATAGGCTCACCGTATCGGCGAAGAGGTTGATACACTAGCTTTTCTAAAGAAGTGATATCACGTGCAAACTCAATCGCTCCAATTAATTGGTTATCGCTGAAAAGTGGAAATGTATCATTGATTGTTGTAATTTCATGTCCGTTTTTATTCCAATAGGTTTGTTTCACATTTACTTCTTGTAAACCGGTTTGTAATACCCGCATTAAAGTACTTTCATGTTGACGGAAGGAAAACAACTCAATGATTGAACGATCTGCTAATTCATCAAAATGAAATCCTTCAATTTCTTTCATTTTTGAATTATAGATAATTGTTTTCCCATTGACGTCAATCGCATGTATACCAACGGATACGTTAGTTGCAATAAACTCATAAAAAGGTAATAAGGGTTCAGAATTTTTCATAAAATGTGCACCTCAGAAATTTTTTACTTGAAATATGCAACGAAATTTTGCATTATAATAAGTGTAAGAATATTTTATACGCAAAAATATTTTGCGTCAATGTTTTTTGCACACTAAATTTTTACAGCTCACAAAAGGAGGATATCATATGATTCCATACAAACACGAACCATTTACAGATTTTACTCAAGAAGCAAACTACAACGCTTATGTAGAGGCATTAAATAAAGTTGAAGGTTATTTAGGTCAAGACTACCCACTAATTATCGGTGGTGAACGTATTACGACTGAAGACAAAATTGTGTCTTATAACCCAGCGAAGAAAACAGAAGTGATCGGCCGCGTGTCAAAAGCAAGCAGAGAATTAGCTGAAAAAGCAATGCAAGCAGCGGATGAAACATTTAAAACGTGGAAAAAAGTAGACCCAGCGATTCGTGCTGACGTGTTATTCAAAGCAGCAGCGATTATCCGTCGCCGCAAACATGAATTCTCAGCACTTTTAACAAAAGAAGCTGGTAAACCATGGAATGAAGCAGATGCAGATACAGCAGAAGCAATTGACTTCCTAGAATACTACGGTCGCCAAATGCTACGTATTAAAGACGGCCAACCAGTAGAAAGCCGTCCAGGCGAATACAATCGTTATGACTATATTCCATTAGGAATCGGTATTGTCATTTCACCATGGAACTTCCCATTCGCTATTATGGCTGGTACGACAGTAGCCGCTCTAGTAACAGGGAATACAGTTTTATTAAAACCAGCTTCAACAACACCAGTTGTTGCTTATAAATTTATCGAAGTATTAGAAGAAGCAGGATTACCAGCAGGTGCAGTCAACTACGTACCAGGTTCTGGTGCAGAAGTTGGGGACTACTTAGTAGATCACCCGAAAACACGCTTTATCAGCTTCACAGGTTCTCGTGATGTTGGCTTACGTATTAACCAACGTGCAGCAACACATAACGAAGGCCAAATTTGGATTAAACGTGTCATCGCTGAAATGGGCGGTAAAGATACAATTGTCGTTGATAAAGAAGCAGACTTAGAGCTTGCGGCTCAATCAATCGTTAAATCAGCATTTGGTTTCTCAGGTCAAAAATGTTCAGCATGTTCTCGTGCCGTAATCGTAGAAGATGTATATGATACAGTCGTAAACCGTGTAGCTGAGCTAACAAATGCTTTAACAGTTGGTGACCCATCTGACAACAGCAACTTTATGGCAACAGTTATCGACCAAGCTGCCTTCAATAAAATTACAGAATACATTGAAATCGGTAAAGGTGAAGGTCGCCTAGTAGCAGGTGGTACAGCGGATGATTCAGTTGGTTACTTCATCAACCCAACAGTATTCGCCGATGTAGATCGTTCTGCTCGCATTATGAAAGAAGAAATTTTCGGACCAGTTGTCGCAATCGCGAAAGCAAAAGATTTCGATGAAGCGATCGAAATTGCGAACGACACAGAATACGGCTTAACAGGTGCGGTTATTACAAACAACCGTATGAACTTAGAAAAAGCACGTGAAGATTTCCACGTTGGGAACTTATACTTCAACCGTGGTTGTACAGGTGCAATCGTTGGTTACCAACCATTCGGTGGCTTCAACATGTCAGGTACTGACTCAAAAGCTGGTGGCCCAGACTACTTACAACTTCATATGCAAGCTAAAACAACTTCAGAAATGCTTTAATTTTCACAGATTTGTGTAAAACATATTTTAAAGGTCGGCTGTTTAAGTGTAAGTAGAAAATGGTTAGCAAGCCTCGTAGACAGAACACCTACGAGGTGTGCTGCTAACCGCAGTTAGGAAACAAATTTTGCTTTGTTTCTATTATATAGCTAATTTTTTCAATTTTTAAAAACAGTCGTATCTTTTATCGTTTTTTAATATAAGTTAGTAGGGAGAGAATGCTATATGACAAAATCACAACAAGTTATTGAACAAACACAAAATTACGGTGCTGCAAACTATCATCCACTGCCGATCGTTATCTCAGAGGCTGAAGGTGCATGGGTTAAAGATCCAGAAGGAAACAAATACTTAGATATGTTATCTGCATATTCAGCAGTGAATCAGGGGCATCGCCATCCAAAAATTATTGCTGCATTAAAAGAACAAGCAGATAAAGTAACGTTAACTTCTCGTGCATTTTACAGTGAAAACTTAGGTGAATGGTATGAGCTAGTAGGTAAATTAACAAACAAACAAATGGTTTTACCTATGAATACAGGTGCAGAAGCTGTTGAAACTGCATTTAAAGCTGCTCGTCGTTGGGCTTATGATGTAAAAGGTGTAGAAGAAGGTAAAGCAGAACTTATCGCTTGTAACGGCAACTTCCACGGTCGTACAATGCTAGCTGTATCTTTATCATCTGATGAAGAATACCGTCGTGGTTTCGGACCAATGTTACCAAATATCAAACTTGTTGATTACGGTAATTTAGAAGCTTTAAAAGCTGCGATTACTCCAAATACAGCAGCATTTTTAATTGAGCCAATTCAAGGTGAAGCTGGTATTGTTATTCCACCAGAAGGCTTCTTAAAAGCTGCTCGTGAACTATGCCGTGAAAATAATGTGTTATTTATTGCAGATGAAATTCAAGCTGGTTTAGCTCGTACAGGTAAAATGTTTGCGTGTGATTGGGAAGAAGTAGAGCCAGATATGTACATCTTAGGTAAAGCATTAGGTGGCGGTGTATTCCCAATTTCTTGTGTAGCTGCTAATCGCGATATTTTAGGTGTCTTCAACCCAGGTTCACACGGTTCAACTTTCGGAGGAAATCCATTAGCATGTGCTGTGTCTATCGCATCTATTAAAGTCTTATTAGATGAAAAATTAGCAGAGCGTTCTCAAGAACTTGGTGAATATTTCAAAGGGAAATTACGTGAAATTAACAACCCAGTAATTAAAGAAGTTCGTGGTCGTGGTTTATTCATCGGTATGGAATTAACTGAAGCAGCTCGTCCATACTGTGAAAAACTAAAAGAATTAGGCTTATTATGTAAAGAAACACATGATACAGTTATTCGTTTTGCACCACCACTAGTGATTTCTCAAGAAGATTTAGATTGGTCAATTGCTCAAATCGAAAAAGTATTTAATATTTAACAAAATGTTCACATTTTATTTCCGAAGTGTGTTACAATGATGCCGATATACTATCATTATAAAAATTAAAGAGGCGATTTAATATGTCTGAAAACTTAAATCTGTTCACATCAACTCAAGATGTTATTCAAGATGCTCTAAATAAACTAGGCTATGACGAAGCAATGTATGAATTACTAAAAGAGCCGCTTCGTATGTTACAAGTACGCATTCCAGTTAAAATGGATGACGGTACAACGAAAGTATTTACTGGTTACCGTGCTCAACACAATGATGCAGTAGGGCCAACTAAAGGTGGGGTACGTTTCCACCCAGCTGTTTCCGAAGAGGAAGTTAAAGCGCTTTCAATGTGGATGACCTTAAAATGTGGTATTGTTGATCTACCATACGGTGGAGGTAAAGGCGGTGTCATCTGTGACCCACGTCAAATGTCTATGGGTGAAATCGAACGTCTAAGCCGTGGTTATGTTCGTGCGGTTAGTCAAATCGTTGGACCAACAAAAGATATTCCTGCTCCAGATGTATTTACAAATGCACAAATTATGGCATGGATGATGGATGAATATAGCCGTATGGACGAATTCAACTCTCCAGGTTTCATCACAGGTAAGCCACTTGTTCTTGGTGGTTCTCAAGGTCGCGATCGTGCAACTGCACAAGGTGTAACAATCGTTATCGAAGAAGCAGCGAAAAAACGTGGTATCGACATTAAAGGTGCGCGCGTTGTTATCCAAGGTTTTGGTAACGCAGGTAGTTTCTTAGCTAAATTCATGAACGATTTAGGCGCTAAAGTTATCGGAATTTCTGATGCATACGGTGCACTTCATGATCCTGAAGGTTTAGATATCGACTACTTATTAGATCGTCGTGATAGCTTCGGTACAGTAACAACATTATTCGAAAACACAATTTCAAATAAAGATCTTTTAGAGCTTGATTGTGATATTTTAGTTCCTGCTGCGATTGAAAACCAAATTACTGCAGACAATGCGCACAATATTAAAGCGAACATTGTTGTAGAAGCAGCCAATGGTCCAACAACAGCTGAAGCAACTAAAATTTTAACAGAGCGTGGCATTTTACTAGTACCAGACGTATTAGCATCTGCTGGTGGTGTTACAGTTTCTTACTTCGAATGGGTGCAAAATAACCAAGGTTATTACTGGACAGAAGAAGAAGTAGAAGAACGCCTATACAAAAAAATGGTTGATGCGTTTGAAAATGTATATACAACTGCGACGACACGCAACATCAATATGCGTTTAGCTGCATATATGGTTGGTGTGCGCCGTACTGCTGAAGCTTCTCGCTTCCGTGGCTGGGTTTAATCAATAGTTATTCTTTAAAAAGACATTCCTACAAAGGGATGTCTTTTTTTTAATTTTATTCAAGTCGTGCATTTGAGTGACGGACGGCGACTCCTGCGGTTAGTAGGGTGGCCACTTTCTACTACAGGACGCTAAAAAGAGATGTTTTAGCCGACGTGCTGGCAAGCAATTTTATTACCTTTGTTTTGTATTTTTTGGTTTTAAATCTTTGCTTTCTGCATTGTAATTATGAGAAAATCCAACTAGAAAGGGGCGAATTCAATGGATTCATTTACATTTTATAACCCAGTGAGATTACACTTTGGTGAAGATGCGCTGGAAAAATTACCGAAAGAGTTAGCGCAGTATGGTAGCAAAGTGCTTGTTGTTTATGGTGGGGGTAGTATAAAGCGTAATGGTGTGTACAATGCTGTTATGGAAAAACTACAACAAGCGGATAAAACGATATTCGAATTAAGTGGTGTAGAGCCTAATCCGCGTGTTGAAACGGCGCGAAAAGGGATTGATATTTGTAAAAAAGAAGGTATTGATCTTGTACTTGCTGTTGGCGGCGGTTCTGTCATTGATTGCTCTAAGTTAATTGTTGCTGGAGCGAAATATGAAGGCGATGCATGGGATATTGTTAAGAAAAAAGTATTGATCCAAGATGCATTACCACTTGGAACGGTTTTAACATTGGCGGCTACAGGGTCTGAAATGAATTCAGGTTCTGTCATTACGAATGCAGCAACTGAAGAAAAGCTAGGCTGGGGTAGTCCTGCTACATTCCCGAAATTCTCTATTTTAAATCCAGCTTACACGGTGTCAGTACCGAAAAATCACACAGTTTACGGTATGGTTGATATGATGTCTCACGTTTTGGAGCAATATTTCCACAATACGACGAATACACCAGTGACAGATGAAATGTGTGAGGGTGTTTTACGAACGGTTTTATCGACAGCACCTAAATTACTGCAAAATTTAGAGGATATCTCATTGCGTGAAACGATTTTGCTTGCTGGGACAATCGGTTTAAACGGTTTCCTATCAATCGGCTCGCGCGGAGATTGGGCATCACATAATATCGAACATGCTGTATCTGCAATTTATGATATCCCGCATGCCGGCGGTTTAGCGATTTTACAACCGCATTGGATGCGTCTAAATGTACCCGTCAATCCAGAGCGTTTTGCAGGCTTAGCTACTCGTGTATTCGGAGTTGATGCGACAGGCAAAACAGCAGAAGAAATTGCTTATGAAGGAATTGATCGATTATCGGCATTTTGGACTTCATTGGATGCGCCAAGTCGTTTAGCAGATTATAATATTGATGATTCAAAATTCGAGCAAATTATTGCACATGCCATGCAAAATGGACCATTTGGTAACTTTAATAAACTACAAGAAGAAGATGTGCGTACAATTTTACAGAACGCGTTATAGTTTTACGATAAATAAAGCCAATTGCCGGTATAGGCAATTGGCTTTTCTTCTATTTAATGTTTATTATAGGCAGTTGATGGACGTTCGCCTACGTGTACCCAGTTTGCTTTACCATCATCTTCATCAAATAAAATGGCCACTTTGGATACACCTTTTTGGCTTAAAATCACTTCTGTTAAATGATCGCGGACATCATCTAAAAATGCAAGCGATAATTTTGCATCTGCTTCAGCGACTAATTCTACGTGTAAAAATTCGCCTTCTTTGACAACCTCTAAGCGAACAATATCTTTAATATTAGGATCATCCATTACGATATGGGCGATATGATTGAGCATTTCTTCATCTGTTTCCCCGATAACACCACGGGCATTATCCAGAAATACCTTCCCAACAACATAAAACATCATGCAGCCAATAATGATTGATACAAGCCCTTCGATTCTCGTCCAACCAGTAAAATGTGCAATTAAAATAGCGATAAAGGCTAAAACGTTACCACCCGTAGCGACTAAATCTTCCATAAATACTAATTTCGTTGCTGGTTTTGCGCGATTCAAAAATCCAAATGCTTTCGGTAAAGACATTAGACCAGCTTTTTCTTGCCCTGCTTCGTGTAAAACTTCTACAGCCGCTTTAGCAAGTACGGTTCCTTCTAAAATGATTCCGATTAATAATACCCCAAGTGCTATAAACATTCCTTTTGATTCACCTGAAGGATGCATAAAGTGATGCCAGCCTTCTTTTATCGTTTCATAAGAAAGGATCGCTACAATAATCACGGCAAATAGGCAGACTAGGTTGACGATTCGACCAAAGCCTCCTGGGAATTTCTTTGTCGGAGCTTTTTTGGATAATGCGGAACCAACATATACGAAAAATTGGTTTGCTGCATCTCCTAGTGAATGCATCATTTCGGCAAACATAGCGACGTTGCCCGTGAAGAAGAAGGCAATTCCTTTAATAATTCCTAAAAACGCGTTTACAAATGCTGCCATTAGAGAAGGTTTATTACCTTCCTTTAATAGTTTCAATAGTTCTGTCATTAAAGAATCCTCCAGCTAATTTAAAATTTCCATTTCAATTTTTTCGATATAGGGTAAAGTACGTAATGAACGATAAAACGACAGTAAGTTATCTGAGACAATTAACGATAAACGGAAATCTAATTCGTGTAACACTTGATTATTGCCTATTGGGATATCTTTAATACGAATGTTTTCAATTACAATATTGCTGTCCTTTAAAAATAGAAGGAATGTTTCGGTATTGTTATCATCATCAATCTGGACTTTTAACGATACTTCTCGCATACGAATGCGCTTTGGTCCGATTTTCATAAGAAATGGGGATAATACTTCGATTCCAAAAACAATAATAATTACAGCTAATGTTGCATCCATATAAAAGCCTGCGCCAACAGCAATACCAATACCTGCGGCTCCCCATATCATGGCGGCAGTAGTTAAACCTGAAATGCTATCGTTGCCGCGTCTTAAAATAACGCCTGCCCCAAGAAATCCTATGCCGCTTACGATTTGCGCTGCCAGACGAAGGGGGTCCATCGTAATATTAATTTCTGCTCTCGGAGGTGTTGAGTACGCGGTCTCAATAGAAATAATGGTTAGTAAACAGCTGAATGTCGCAATAACTAAACTGGTCTTTAATCCAACTGGTTTCTTTTTTAATTCCCTTTCAATACCGATTACTAAACTTAATGTGGCTGCAATCACTAATTTTATGCCAACTTCATATGTAATCATATTCTCCAATAATGTTTCCAAACGCACCCCTCCATATATTTCGTATTGCTAAGAGATATGCAAGCTGTCATTATTATATGTACATTACTTTTTTGTATTGTACATCAGGGGAGTAATGAAGTATAAGTTTTTTTTTCTGGAGGTCGATTTATATGAATGAACCAAAGATTCATCCATATATCCCTATTTTTATTGGTGTTATTTCAGTATCTTTATCAGCCATTTTTGTGAAATTGGCCAATGCGGAGTCTGGTGTTATTGCTTTCTATCGTATGCTGTTTTCCGTCATAATCATGGCACCGCTATTTTTCTGGAAATATACAAAAGAATTAAAGCATTTATCTAGTCGAGATTGGCTTTTTTCTTCAATTGCAGGGGTATTTTTAGCATTTCATTTTATTTTGTGGTTTGAATCACTAAATTACACATCTGTTGCGAGTTCAACTGTACTTGTAACATTACAACCACTTTTTGCTTTTGTTGGTACATACTTTTTCTTTAAAGAAGCGATTACTGTAAAAACAATTATGGCAGGGGCAATTGCTATTGTCGGAAGTGTATTAATAAGTTGGGGAGATTTTAAACTAAGTGGATCTGCTTTTTATGGGGATATGCTTGCGTTAATTGCCTGCGCGCTTATAACAACCTACCTATTATTTGGCCAAGATGTACGAAAACGATTATCGCTTGTTACATATACAATGATTGTTTACATAGTAAGTACGATTACATTGTTTTTCTATGTTCTACTAAAAGGTGAATCATTCGGTCCGTATTCTTCAATGGATTGGATATGGTTTATTTTATTAGCCATTGTTCCGAATTTATTTGGTCATACTTTATTTAATTGGTCTATTAAGTATGTGAGTACGAATGTTGTCTCTATTGCTATATTATTCGAACCAATTGGAGCAGCTATATTAGCTCTTTTTATTTTTAAAGAGTATTTAATCGCTACTCAAATAATCGGCGGATTAATTGTTATAGTAGGGATTCTATTGTTTGTAGTGGATGAAAAAAAGATTTTAAATTTTTTTAAGAAAAAAGCTTGATTTTTATATTGCTATATTATATATTATTACTTGTCCTTAACAAGGAGGACAACTTGATTGAAACAAATTTAAAAAAGTTGTTGACTTCTTGTTAATCGCAAGTTATACTAATAAGGTCGCTGAAAACGAGCGATGATAAATGAACCTTGAAAACTGAACAAGCAAAACGTAATCAATATAGTTTCTAAGTTAACTTAAGTTAGCGGTTGAAACAAAAATTTTGGACATCAAAATTGATGCCAGCAAACAATTTGAGCTAATCAAATTTCTTTTATGGAGAGTTTGATCCTGGCTCAGGACGAACGCTGGCGGCGTGCCTAATACATGCAAGTCGAGCGAACAGAGAAGGAGCTTGCTCCTTTGACGTTAGCGGCGGACGGGTGAGTAACACGTGGGCAACCTACCCTATAGTTTGGGATAACTCCGGGAAACCGGGGCTAATACCGAATAATCTGTTTCACTTCATGGTGAAATACTGAAAGACGGCATCTCGCTGTCGCTATAGGATGGGCCCGCGGCGCATTAGCTAGTTGGTGAGGTAACGGCTCACCAAGGCGACGATGCGTAGCCGACCTGAGAGGGTGATCGGCCACACTGGGACTGAGACACGGCCCAGACTCCTACGGGAGGCAGCAGTAGGGAATCTTCCACAATGGGCGAAAGCCTGATGGAGCAACGCCGCGTGAGTGAAGAAGGATTTCGGTTCGTAAAACTCTGTTGTAAGGGAAGAACAAGTACAGTAGTAACTGGCTGTACCTTGACGGTACCTTATTAGAAAGCCACGGCTAACTACGTGCCAGCAGCCGCGGTAATACGTAGGTGGCAAGCGTTGTCCGGAATTATTGGGCGTAAAGCGCGCGCAGGTGGTTTCTTAAGTCTGATGTGAAAGCCCACGGCTCAACCGTGGAGGGTCATTGGAAACTGGGAGACTTGAGTGCAGAAGAGGATAGTGGAATTCCAAGTGTAGCGGTGAAATGCGTAGAGATTTGGAGGAACACCAGTGGCGAAGGCGACTATCTGGTCTGTAACTGACACTGAGGCGCGAAAGCGTGGGGAGCAAACAGGATTAGATACCCTGGTAGTCCACGCCGTAAACGATGAGTGCTAAGTGTTAGGGGGTTTCCGCTCCTTAGTGCTGCAGCTAACGCATTAAGCACTCCGCCTGGGGAGTACGGTCGCAAGACTGAAACTCAAAGGAATTGACGGGGGCCCGCACAAGCGGTGGAGCATGTGGTTTAATTCGAAGCAACGCGAAGAACCTTACCAGGTCTTGACATCCCGTTGACCACTGTAGAGATATGGTTTTCCCTTCGGGGACAACGGTGACAGGTGGTGCATGGTTGTCGTCAGCTCGTGTCGTGAGATGTTGGGTTAAGTCCCGCAACGAGCGCAACCCTTGATCTTAGTTGCCATCATTTAGTTGGGCACTCTAAGGTGACTGCCGGTGACAAACCGGAGGAAGGTGGGGATGACGTCAAATCATCATGCCCCTTATGACCTGGGCTACACACGTGCTACAATGGACGATACAAACGGTTGCCAACTCGCGAGAGGGAGCTAATCCGATAAAGTCGTTCTCAGTTCGGATTGTAGGCTGCAACTCGCCTACATGAAGCCGGAATCGCTAGTAATCGCGGATCAGCATGCCGCGGTGAATACGTTCCCGGGCCTTGTACACACCGCCCGTCACACCACGAGAGTTTGTAACACCCGAAGTCGGTGAGGTAACCTTTTGGAGCCAGCCGCCGAAGGTGGGATAGATGATTGGGGTGAAGTCGTAACAAGGTAGCCGTATCGGAAGGTGCGGCTGGATCACCTCCTTTCTAAGGATTTTAACGGAATGTTTCGTTTAGAACGAAACAATGATTACGTTTTTGCTGTTCAGTTTTGAAGGTTCATTCTTCCGAATGAAACACTTCAAAACTTGTTCTTTGAAAACTGGATAAAACGACATTGAAATTGTAACAAACACATTTATTTTTAAATTAAGTTTTTTAGGCTTAATAACTTGGTTAAGTTATTAAGGGCGCACGGCGAATGCCTTGGCACTAGGAGCCGAAGAAGGACGGCACTAACACCGATATGCTTCGGGGAGCTGTAAGTGAGCTTTGATCCGGAGATTTCCGAATGGGGGAACCCACTACGTTTAATCGCGTAGTATCTTGACGTGAATACATAGCGTCTTGAAGGCAGACCCAGGGAACTGAAACATCTAAGTACCTGGAGGAAGAGAAAGAAAAATCGATTCCCTGAGTAGCGGCGAGCGAAACGGGAAGAGCCCAAACCAAGAGGCTTGCCTCTTGGGGTTGTAGGACACTCTATACGGAGTTACAAAGGAATGAGTTAGATGAAGCGACTTGGAAAGGTCCGCCAGAGCAGGTAAAAGCCCTGTAGTCGAAAGTTTATTCCCTCCAGAGTGGATCCTGAGTACGGCGGAACACGTGAAATTCCGTCGGAATCCGGGAGGACCATCTCCCAAGGCTAAATACTACCTAGTGACCGATAGTGAACCAGTACCGTGAGGGAAAGGTGAAAAGCACCCCGGAAGGGGAGTGAAAGAGATCCTGAAACCGTGTGCCTACAAGTAGTTAGAGCCCGTTAATGGGTGATAGCGTGCCTTTTGTAGAATGAACCGGCGAGTTACGATTACGTGCGAGGTTAAGCTTTAGAAGGCGGAGCCGCAGCGAAAGCGAGTCTGAATAGGGCGAATTAGTACGTGGTCGTAGACCCGAAACCAGGTGATCTACCCATGTCCAGGGTGAAGGTGAGGTAACACTTACTGGAGGCCCGAACCCACGCACGTTGAAAAGTGCGGGGATGAGGTGTGGGTAGCGGAGAAATTCCAATCGAACTTGGAGATAGCTGGTTCTCTCCGAAATAGCTTTAGGGCTAGCCTCGTGATGAGAATACTGGAGGTAGAGCACTGTTTGGACTAGGGGGCCATCCCGGTTTACCGAATTCAGACAAACTCCGAATGCCAGATATTTATACACGGGAGTCAGACTGCGAGTGATAAGATCCGTAGTCAAAAGGGAAACAGCCCAGACCACCAGCTAAGGTCCCAAAGTAATCGTTAAGTGGAAAAGGATGTGGCGTTGCACAGACAACCAGGATGTTGGCTTAGAAGCAGCCATCATTTAAAGAGTGCGTAATAGCTCACTGGTCGAGTGACGCTGCGCCGAAAATGTATCGGGGCTAAACGATTCACCGAAGCTGTGGATTGACATCTACGATGTCAGTGGTAGGAGAGCGTTCTAAGTGCGTTGAAGTCAGACCGGAAGGACTGGTGGAGCGCTTAGAAGTGAGAATGCCGGTATGAGTAGCGAAAGACGGGTGAGAATCCCGTCCACCGTATGACTAAGGTTTCCTGAGGAAGGCTCGTCCGCTCAGGGTTAGTCGGGACCTAAGCCGAGGCCGATAGGCGTAGGCGATGGACAACAGGTTGATATTCCTGTACCACCTCCTCACCGTTTGAGAAATGGGGGGACGCAGTAGGATAGGGTAAGCGCGCCGTTGGTTGTGCGCGTCCAAGCAGTAAGGCGTGTGTGTAGGCAAATCCGCACACTGTAACGTTGAGCTGTGATGGCGAGTCCGTATGGACGAAGTTCCTGATTTCACACTGCCAAGAAAAGCCTCTATCGAGGTGAGAGGTGCCCGTACCGCAAACCGACACAGGTAGTCGAGGAGAGAATCCTAAGGTGTGCGAGAGAACTCTCGTTAAGGAACTCGGCAAAATGACCCCGTAACTTCGGGAGAAGGGGTGCTCTTGAGCGTGCAAGCGCATGAGAGCCGCAGTGAATAGGCCCAGGCGACTGTTTAGCAAAAACACAGGTCTCTGCAAAACCGTAAGGTGACGTATAGGGGCTGACGCCTGCCCGGTGCTGGAAGGTTAAGAGGAGTGGTTAGCGCAAGCGAAGCTGCGAATTGAAGCCCCAGTAAACGGCGGCCGTAACTATAACGGTCCTAAGGTAGCGAAATTCCTTGTCGGGTAAGTTCCGACCCGCACGAAAGGCGTAACGATCTGGGCACTGTCTCAACGAGAGACTCGGTGAAATTATAGTACCTGTGAAGATGCAGGTTACCCGCGACAGGACGGAAAGACCCCGTGGAGCTTTACTGTAGCCTGATATTGAATTTTGGTACAACTTGTACAGGATAGGTAGGAGCCAGAGATCTCGGAGCGCCAGCTTCGAAGGAGGCGTCGGTGGGATACTACCCTGGTTGTATTGAAATTCTAACCCATGCCCCTTAGCGGGGCAGGAGACAGTGTCAGGCGGACAGTTTGACTGGGGCGGTCGCCTCCTAAAAGGTAACGGAGGCGCCCAAAGGTTCCCTCAGAATGGTTGGAAATCATTCGTAGAGTGTAAAGGCACAAGGGAGCTTGACTGCGAGACCTACAAGTCGAGCAGGGTCGAAAGACGGGCTTAGTGATCCGGTGGTTCCGCATGGAAGGGCCATCGCTCAACGGATAAAAGCTACCCCGGGGATAACAGGCTTATCTCCCCCAAGAGTCCACATCGACGGGGAGGTTTGGCACCTCGATGTCGGCTCATCGCATCCTGGGGCTGTAGTCGGTCCCAAGGGTTGGGCTGTTCGCCCATTAAAGCGGTACGCGAGCTGGGTTCAGAACGTCGTGAGACAGTTCGGTCCCTATCCGTCGTGGGCGTAGGAAATTTGAGAGGAGCTGTCCTTAGTACGAGAGGACCGGGATGGACACACCGCTGGTGTACCAGTTGTCTTGCCAAAGGCATCGTTGGGTAGCTATGTGTGGACGGGATAAGTGCTGAAAGCATCTAAGCATGAAGCCCCCCTCAAGATGAGATTTCCCATTACGCAAGTAAGTAAGATCCCTCAAAGACGATGAGGTAGATAGGTTCGAGGTGGAAGTGTGGTGACACATGGAGCTGACGAATACTAATCGATCGAGGACTTAACCAAAAACGTTTGAAACATTCAATGAACCGTTTATCCAGTTTTGAAAGAATAACACTTTCTAAAAGAGAGCTTCAAGACACCAGTAGTACAAGGAAGCAAACGAGAGATTGAAGGAGCGTACTTATGTACGTGACTGATTGAACGAGAGCAGCTGACGCAGTAATACGCCGTGTATTGAAGGTCGAACATAGTCTAGTGATGATGGCAAAGAGGTCACACCCGTTCCCATACCGAACACGGAAGTTAAGCTCTTTAGCGCCGATGGTAGTTGGGGGTTTCCCCCTGTGAGAGTAGGACGTCGCTAGGCATAATACCCAGGAGGATTAGCTCAGCTGGGAGAGCATCTGCCTTACAAGCAGAGGGTCGGCGGTTCGAGCCCGTCATCCTCCACCATATGCCGGTTTAGCTCAGCAGGTAGAGCAACTGACTTGTAATCAGTAGGTCGTGGGTTCGATTCCTATAGCCGGCACCATTTTTTGAGCCATTAGCTCAGTTGGTAGAGCATCTGACTTTTAATCAGAGGGTCGAAGGTTCGAGTCCTTCATGGCTCACCATTTAATTGCCAACAATAATATGCGGGTGTGGCGGAATTGGCAGACGCACTAGACTTAGGATCTAGCGCCGCGAGGCGTGGGGGTTCGACTCCCTTCACCCGCACCATTTATTTTCAAATTCATAATTGCCAGGATAAATAATCTTATGCACATGCGGAAGTAGTTCAGTGGTAGAACACCACCTTGCCAAGGTGGGGGTCGCGAGTTCGAACCTCGTCTTCCGCTCCAACTGTGCCGGGGTGGCGGAACTGGCAGACGCACAGGACTTAAAATCCTGCGGTAGGTGACTACCGTGCCGGTTCGATTCCGGCCCTCGGCACCATTTTTTAAAACAAGCGCCCGTAGCTCAATTGGATAGAGCGTCTGACTACGGATCAGAAGGTTGTGGGTTCGACTCCTGCCGGGCGCGCCAATAAATGAACGGGAAGTAGCTCAGCTTGGTAGAGCACTTGGTTTGGGACCAAGGGGTCGCAGGTTCGAATCCTGTCTTCCCGACCATTTCCTTAAAATTAAAATTATGGGGCCTTAGCTCAGCTGGGAGAGCGCCTGCCTTGCACGCAGGAGGTCAGCGGTTCGATCCCGCTAGGCTCCACCATAATTTACAACCAGTATAAAGATCCTGGCGGTGTAGCTCAGCTGGCTAGAGCATTCGGTTCATACCCGAAAGGTCGTGGGTTCGACTCCCTCCGCCGCCATCTTAAAGGACCTTTAGCTCAGTTGGTTAGAGCAGACGGCTCATAACCGTCCGGTCGCAGGTTCGAGTCCTGCAAGGTCCACCATTTATATAATACAACGGAGGTATACCCAAGTCTGGCTGAAGGGATCGGTCTTGAAAACCGACAGGCGGGTAACACCGCGCGGGGGTTCGAATCCCTCTACCTCCTCCAGTTTTTATTTTCATAAATGGTGTACTAATAACTCGATATCAAATTATATTATTTTCGCGGGGTGGAGCAGTGGTAGCTCGTCGGGCTCATAACCCGAAGGTCGTTGGTTCAAATCCGGCCCCCGCAACCAAATGGTCCCGTGGTGTAGCGGTTAACATGCCTGCCTGTCACGCAGGAGATCGCCGGTTCGATCCCGGTCGGGACCGCCATTTTTTAAGAAGTTAATAGCTTAGTAAGAAGTATATGGGTCAGTAGCTCAGTTGGTAGAGCATTAGATTGAAGCTCTAAGTGTCGGCGGTTCGATTCCGTCCTGACCCACCATATACGCGGGTGTAGTTTAATGGTAAAACCTCAGCCTTCCAAGCTGATGTCGTGAGTTCGATTCTCATCACCCGCTCCAAATGGGCCTATAGCTCAGCTGGTTAGAGCGCACGCCTGATAAGCGTGAGGTCGATGGTTCGAGTCCATTTAGGCCCACCATTATTCCGAAGTAGCTCAGTTGGTAGTAGCACCTGACTGTTAATCAGGTTGTCGCAGGTTCGAGTCCTGCCTTCGGAGCCATTTTTATGGGGAAGTACTCAAGAGGCTGAAGAGGCGCCCCTGCTAAGGGTGTAGGTCGGGTAACCGGCGCGAGGGTTCAAATCCCTCCTTCTCCGCCATTGGCCCCTTGGTCAAGCGGTTAAGACACCGCCCTTTCACGGCGGTAACACGGGTTCGAATCCCGTAGGGGTCATACTAAAACACAACCGATGTGAGTATTCACATCGGTTGTGTTTTTTTAGGAAGAATCAAAACAGGCAAGGATAAAATAGAAAAAGTGTTAGATTGATTATAGTCAATCTAACACTTTTTTGCTGTAAACGTTGATGGTCAATATGGTAATGACTTCTTCTTCGAAATAACTGTAAAGACCAAGTAGGAGCCAGCCATCTCCGTATTTGTCATAGCGAATATTGATAAACATCTTTGTCTTTTTTATTAAAATTAAAGTAAGTATTGTCCTAGCACTTTTTGCTTAACTTCGCATCAACATTCTTTCGAGCGAACAAATAGCTTCTTTAGCCGTTGACACGTCCACTTGAATCTGATTATGTGGTTTCCCTTGATCAATGCTTTCGAGTGACCACAGTAAATGTGGAAGGTCTATACGATTCATTGTCAGACAAGGGCAAAAGTTTTCGTTCAAAGAGATAATATGTTTATCTGGATGCTGCTTAATAATGCGGTTTACTAAATTCATTTCTGTTCCAATTGCCCATGCTGATCCGCTAGGGGCATGATTAATCGTCTCAATAATATATTTTGTTGAACCTGCATCATCTGCAGCAGCGACGACTTCACGGCTACATTCAGGATGTACAATAATACGCATATTTGGATGTGCTTGTCGAACCATTGCTGTATGGTGCACTGTAAAGCCTTCGTGAACCGAACAATGCCCTTTCCATAATATTACTTGAATCGTTTCTAGCGCTTGATCTGTTTCAAGCGTATTCGTATGTGGATTCCAAACAGCCATATGTTCTAGAGGGATACCTAAGTCGAACGCTGTGTTTCTTCCTAAATGCTGATCTGGTAAAAATAAAATACGTTGCTTTTGAGAAAATGCCCATTGTACCATCTTTTTTGCATTGGAGGATGTTACACAAGCGCCACCATGACGTCCAGTAAATGCTTTAATTGCTGCTGTTGAATTGACATATGTTAGCGGCAATATGGTATCTCCAAAAAGTTGTTGTAAAATGATCCATGCTTGTTCTGTTTGATAAATATCAGCCATATCAGCCATTGAGCAACCTGCCCGCATATCTGGTAAGTAGACATGTTGTTTGTCAGTTGTCAGCATATCGGCTGTTTCTGCCATAAAATGCACACCACAAAATACGATGTGCTCGGCTTCTTTATTAGCTGCAGATATTTGAGCTAGCTGTAAGGAATCTCCTGTAGCATCAGCAAACTGAATTACTTCATCTTTTTGATAGTGGTGCCCAGGTATAAAAAGCTTCTTACCTAATTTTTTTTTAATAGCTAAAATACGAGATTCCATCTCGGCTGTTGGTAATGTTCGATAATGTTCAGGAAGTAGTGAAGTTTGGTGTAGTAAATTAGTGATGGACAAGTGTTTGTTCTCCTTTCAGTTCGGCAAGTGCGCTAATATCAAAAGCTTTTACAGAATGAGTTAGGGCTCCTAGTGAAATCCATTGAATCCCTGATTTCGCATAAGCATGAAGATTTTCGAGTGTAATTCCTCCAGAAGCTTCTGTCGCAATATGTGCCGGTACAGATGGAAGCCAAGCACGAATTTCTTCAGGGGTGCGATTATCGAACATAATAATATCCGCTCCAGCTAAAATGGCTTCCTCTAATTGATCCTTTGTTTCTATTTCTACTTCAATTTTTACTGTGTGCCCAATTTTTTTACGAACGGCTTGTACGGCTTTTGTAATACTACCTGCAAAAGCAATATGATTATCTTTAAGCATAATCGCATCGTATAAGCCACTTCGATGATTATAAGCACCACCAATTCGTACAGCATATTTGTCGAGCATACGTAATCCTGGCACCGTTTTGCGTGTATCGCAAATTTTTGCAGAGGTTCCTATTGTTTCACGCACAGCGATATTGGCGGCAGTGGCGATTGCAGACATGCGTTGAAGAAGATTTAAAATCACTCGCTCACCGATTAATAATTTTTGTATGGGTCCTTTTATAACAGCAAGAAGATCGCCATACTTGACGCTATCACCTTCATTTTTATGCATTGTTATATGCATGGCAGGGTCTAGTAAACGAAAACCATGTTCGATAATCGGGGTCCCGCAAAAAATACCACTATCTTTTGCATAAAAGGAGAAGGAGCCTTTTTGCTCAACGGAAAAAATAAGGTCGCTCGATATATCCCCATCTCCTAAGTCCTCATTAAAAAATTGTTTGAGCATTTCTTCGAGTTTGATGATATTCATACAATGAATTCCTCACTTTCATTTGTCCTTGTTGAAAAATAACCCAGCTTTGGGCCCATGCTGTTTCATTGTTAGGCAAATCGGAGCGAATATGTGCTCCACGTGTTTCAGTTCGTGTCAGCGCAGCGTGTACCATCAACGATGCCACAATATGCATCATATATAGTTCAAGTTGCTGTTGAGGTAAGTCCATGACGTTTACTTGAAGCAAATTTTGTAATGGAGGCAGTTGTGCGATAAAACGCTGCATATCGTCAGGATTTCGTACAATGCCTACTGAATGCATCATTGATTGTTGTAATTGTTCTTTTGATAATAGTGCAGGCATTGTTTGTTGCCGTTTTGCAACAGCTAGTGTGAAATTTGTTTGGTTACAACCTATTTTTAAAATAAATTGCGCCATTTTTTGGCCAAATGTAATGCCTTCAAGTAATGAATTGCTAGCTAAACGATTTGCACCATGAACACCTGTACAGGCTACCTCGCCAACAGCATAAAGGTTTGGAATGGAAGTTCGCCCTCTATCATCAGCAATCACACCACCCATTAAAAAATGGCTACCTGGGGCTACAGGAATTAATCCGTTTTGTAAATCGATACCATTTTCGATGCAAAGTTTTGTAATAGTAGGGAATTTATTTTCAAAATGCTGAATGCTTGTAATATCAATAAAGGTTTCTTGTCCCGCAGCCCGTTGACGATATAACGTATGGGCTGTAATATGGCGTGGTGCTAAATCGCGCAATGGATGCACGCCAGCCATTAGCGGTTGCCGCTTAGCATTAACAAAAGTACCTCCAGCTCCCCGTACAGCTTCAGAAACGAGTCCTTTAGCCTGCGCCTGACACCATAATAGACTTGGATGAAATTGCATAAATTCCATATCACTGATGGCAGCACCAACGCGATAGGCTAAGGCAATACCGTCTCCAGTGCTTGTAGGGTAGTTAGAAGTGCTTGGATAAAGAGCACCGGCACCACCTGATGCAAGAATGATATGATGGGCAAAATAACGTTTAATTCCTTTTTCGCTTTTTGTTACTACACCAATGCATGCACCATTCGTATTCACTAACAATTCAAAAGCCATTTCATTGCAATTTATTTGAATAGTAGAAGGAAGATGCTGTAGCAAGTAATCTATCAATATTTGACCCGTGCTATCGCCACCCGCATGTAAAATACGATGATGGCTATGTGCCCCTTCTAAGCCGAGGGCAGGTTCGCCGTTCTCTTGCCGATCGATCGGTAATCCTTCGGCTAAAAACTGCTGCATCATTACTTTTCCTTCCTTTACAAGTGATTCAACATATCGATGTTCATGATGATATTCACCTGCCGCCAATGTATCTGCAATATGCAAATTTGTATGGTCATCAGGACTAGTAACGACTGCTATGCCTCCTTGTGCACGATAAGAGCTACTCATTTGGACAGAGGATTTAGTAACAATTTGTACTTGAAAATGCTGTCCAAGTAGTCGTGCCGCTTGAAGTGACGCAATGCCACTACCAATAATAAGTACGTCTGTCTTTACATCCATAGGTATACCTTCTTTACAGTTGTCTTGACACATATCTTTACATAAAATAAAAAGGAAAACAAGACTTGATGACGAGAAAGGGAGAATTTGATGATTTACATGGATTTTGCAGCTACATCGCCTATGTCGCCGAAAGCGCTTCAGGCTTATTGTGATATAGCACAACGTTATTATGGAAATAGTGCGAGCTTACATGATTTAGGCGGTCAAGCACATTATTTTGTTGAGCAGGCGAGGGAAATTGTTGCAAGGACTCTCGGAGTTGACAAGAATGGAATCATTTTTACTGGAAGCGGAACAGAGGGCAATCTACTATCAATTTTGTCCCTGGCACTGGCTTCAAAAAAAGGGCGGCATATTATATCATCGCAAGCAGAACATACATCTGTTCATGCAGCACTAAAGACACTGGAAAAAATGGGGTTTACCGTCACGAAATTACCTTTACAACTAGATGGATGTATTCATGTAGAACAAGTGCGAGAGGCGATAAGAGAAGATACAGCACTCATAACCATTCAACATGTGAACTCTGAAATAGGTTCTATCCAACCTGTGAAGGAAATTGCAAGAATAGCCCATTGTGAAAATATATTTTTTCATGTTGATTGTGTGCAGTCCTATTGTAAGTTAGCAATAGATTCGTTTAGTGCATATGTAGATGCGCTGACACTATCTGCTCATAAAATAGGAGGACCAAAGGGCTGTGGTGCTGTTTATATAAATCCAAAGATTCGTGTTCCAGCATTAACACCTGGTGTTACACATGAACGCGGCCTACGTGGGGGAACATTAGACACGCCTGCCATTGTTGCGTTTGCGACAGCCATTGAGAATTTTCACTATGAGCGCCAACATTTTGAAGCGCTACGTCAATATTTCAAGGGAAAATTGCCTCCTGCTTGTCGACTAACTGAAAGCAAGGAGCAACTGCCTACTATATGCGGGTTAATGATGGACAAAGTGGAAGGGCAATATGTGCTATTAAAGTTAAATGAAAAGGGCATTTGTATTTCAACTGGTAGTGCCTGTGATATACACAGTGAATCGGGAACGAAAGCCATTTTATCAATGGGTTATACGATGGAGGAGGCACGTCAATTTTTTAGAATATCGTTCGGCCCAACTACAACATTCCAAGAAATAGATGCGTTATTGGACGCTATTTCTAATATGTAAAAAAATAATAATCAGTAATGGCAAATAGAATGTTGCATTATCCATGCTAGAACAGCTTTGATTTTCCGTTCTTTTTGCCACTTTCAGCTAACATCAAGGCTTATTCAAAACTTAGTGGACAACTAAAGAGAAAGAAGGATTCTAGAAATGGAACGGTCAACGATTGATGGCTATTGTTAACAAGTAAAGTAGCCATGAGGCAAAAGAGTTCTTTAAATGTTTTATGCTCAATCGCCAAACGATAGTTGAGTTAATAGAAATACAATCTTTAGAAAATAGTAGATCCTATTAGTTGATAAGCTAAACATTTTATTTTTTATAGAAATAAAATGTTTTCTTTTGAAAAAACAATTGCTATAATGAGTAGCAGAGCGATAATTGCTCTTACATAACGAAAATATCTTCAAAAAGTAATAATTTCTTTTTTTTTATTAAAAAGTGTTGCATTATGTTGATATACGTTATACAATAATTCTTGTCTTGAAGGACAGGTAAACAACTTCAAAACGAAATACATAATGGTTTCAACATATATTATATATTGAAAGCCAAGAGAGCTTCAAAATACAAGTAGTAATACATCGTGTATTGAAGGTCGAACATAGTCTAGTGATGATGGCAAAGAGGTCACACCCGTTCCCATACCGAACACGGAAGTTAAGCTCTTTAGCGCCGATGGTAGTTGGGGGCTTCCCCCTGTGAGAGTAGGACGTCGCTAGGCATAATACCCAGGAGGATTAGCTCAGCTGGGAGAGCATCTGCCTTACAAGCAGAGGGTCGGCGGTTCGAGCCCGTCATCCTCCACCATATGCCGGTTTAGCTCAGCAGGTAGAGCAACTGACTTGTAATCAGTAGGTCGTGGGTTCGATTCCTATAGCCGGCACCATTTTTTGAGCCATTAGCTCAGTTGGTAGAGCATCTGACTTTTAATCAGAGGGTCGAAGGTTCGAGTCCTTCATGGCTCACCATTTAATTGCCAACAATAATATGCGGGTGTGGCGGAATTGGCAGACGCACTAGACTTAGGATCTAGCGCCGCGAGGCGTGGGGGTTCGACTCCCTTCACCCGCACCATTTATTTTCAAATTCATAATTGCCAGGATAAATAATCTTATGCACATGCGGAAGTAGTTCAGTGGTAGAACACCACCTTGCCAAGGTGGGGGTCGCGAGTTCGAACCTCGTCTTCCGCTCCAACTGTGCCGGGGTGGCGGAACTGGCAGACGCACAGGACTTAAAATCCTGCGGTAGGTGACTACCGTGCCGGTTCGATTCCGGCCCTCGGCACCATTTTTTTAAACAAGCGCCCGTAGCTCAATTGGATAGAGCGTCTGACTACGGATCAGAAGGTTGTGGGTTCGACTCCTGCCGGGCGCGCCAATAAATGAACGGGAAGTAGCTCAGCTTGGTAGAGCACTTGGTTTGGGACCAAGGGGTCGCAGGTTCGAATCCTGTCTTCCCGACCATTTTCAAAAAATATGTAATTTATGGGGCCTTAGCTCAGCTGGGAGAGCGCCTGCCTTGCACGCAGGAGGTCAGCGGTTCGATCCCGCTAGGCTCCACCATAATTTATAACCAGTATAAAGATCCTGGCGGCGTAGCTCAGCTGGCTAGAGCGTACGGTTCATACCCGTAAGGTCGGGGGTTCGATCCCCTCTGCCGCCATCTTAAAGGACCTTTAGCTCAGTTGGTTAGAGCAGACGGCTCATAACCGTCCGGTCGCAGGTTCGAGTCCTGCAAGGTCCACCATTTATATAATATGACGGAGGTATACCCAAGTCTGGCTGAAGGGATCGGTCTTGAAAACCGACAGGCGGGTAACACCGCGCGGGGGTTCGAATCCCTCTACCTCCTCCAGTTTTTATTTTCATAAATGGTGTACAAATTACTCGATATCAATTTATATTATTTTCGCGGGGTGGAGCAGTGGTAGCTCGTCGGGCTCATAACCCGAAGGTCGTTGGTTCAAATCCGGCCCCCGCAACCAAATGGTCCCGTGGTGTAGCGGTTAACATGCCTGCCTGTCACGCAGGAGATCGCCGGTTCGATCCCGGTCGGGACCGCCATTTTAAAATAGGTTCAGTAAGTATATGGGTCAGTAGCTCAGTTGGTAGAGCATTAGATTGAAGCTCTAAGTGTCGGCGGTTCGATTCCGTCCTGACCCACCATACACGCGGGTGTAGTTTAATGGTAAAACCTCAGCCTTCCAAGCTGATGTCGTGGGTTCGATTCCCATCACCCGCTCCAAATGGGCCTATAGCTCAGCTGGTTAGAGCGCACGCCTGATAAGCGTGAGGTCGATGGTTCGAGTCCATTTAGGCCCACCATTATTCCGAAGTAGCTCAGTTGGTAGTAGCACCTGACTGTTAATCAGGTTGTCGCAGGTTCGAGTCCTGCCTTCGGAGCCATTTTTTTATGGGGAAGTACTCAAGAGGCTGAAGAGGCGCCCCTGCTAAGGGTGTAGGTCGGGTAACCGGCGCGAGGGTTCAAATCCCTCCTTCTCCGCCATTGGCCCCTTGGTCAAGCGGTTAAGACACCGCCCTTTCACGGCGGTAACACGGGTTCGAATCCCGTAGGGGTCATACTAAAACGCAGTAGATGTGATATTCACATTTACTGCGTTTTTTTTGCTAGAGTGAAAGTTTGGGAGTGAAATAGTTAGATATTAGAACGAAAGCGTTCCACCTTTTCATTATTATTGTTGCACAGGCTATCATTCTTTTTTATTGAATTTTCAGGTAATATAGTAATGGAAGATAAATAGAGGGGGATATGGATGAGCAATAATATGAGATGGGTGTATAATCGACATTATCATTTACAGCACAACATGGAGCAAGTAGTATCAGCACTACAAAGTTTTACAAGTGAACAGGTTCAACGTGTGGAACGATTTCAACATACATATGAAGGGTTTGAAAAAACACCTTTATATAGTTTGGATTATTTAGCATCCCATTTAGAGGTCAATAAAATTTTCGTTAAAGATGAGTCATTTCGATTTGGCTTAAATGCATTTAAGGTTTTAGGGGGCATTTATGCAATTGGACAGTATGTTGCGAAATTGCTAGGTCAACATATTGATGAACTATCATTTGAACAATTAAAGTCGCCTGAAGTAAAAGCACAACTAGGTGATGTAACCTTTATTTCAACGACAGATGGCAATCATGGACGGGGAGTTGCATGGGCTGCTAGAGAACTAGGATGTAAAGCACGGATTTATATGCCAGCTGGCAGTGCAGAAGAGCGTTTGCAAAATATTAAAAACGAAGGGGCCTATGCGGAAATTACGACGATGAATTATGATGATACCGTACGCTATACGTCACAGCTGGCAGAGGAAAATGGCTGGGTAATCATACAGGATACGATGTGGGAAGGCTATGAAGAAATCCCTTTATGGATTATGCAAGGCTATACAACTTTAGCGAAGGAAGCCGTCGATCAGTTGCAAGAAGCACCAACCCATGTATTTTTACAGGCAGGGGTAGGTTCCTTTGCAGGGGCGGTCGTTGCTTTTCTACAACATTTTTATGGTCAGCAAGTAACAGTTGTTTTAGTAGAGCCTGATGTAGCGAATTGCTTTTACGCAAGTTTTAAACAGGGAACGGAGCATTTTGTTACTGTCGGTGGAGAAATGCAAACGATTATGGCTGGCCTAGCATGTGGGGAGCCGAATCCTCTGGCTTGGGATATTTTAAAAGCATATACGAAAGTTAGTATTTGCTGTGATGAAAATGTAGCGGCAACGGGCATGCGTGTGTTAGCAAATCCAATTGGTTCGGATCATCGCATTATTGCAGGCGAATCAGGTGCAGCCCCGTTCGGATGTTTTTATGAATTAATGACAAATAAGGATTACCAAGATTTGAAGGCAGCTTTGCAGTTAAATAAACAATCAAACATACTATTTGTGAATACAGAGGGAGATACGGACGTAGAAAACTACCGAAATATTGTGTGGCATGGTAAGTATGCAAAATAGTACAAGTGAGCATCTCTCGGTTGATTGAGATGCTTTTTTTATTTTATGAGAATTGGACATGACACTATGATTGCAAAAGAGGTGATATAAATGAGTAACCATATAAAATACCAATGGCGGATAACGAAATATAATCCTGACTTCCGAAATAATGAAGGGCATTATACGAAGGACTTGGAATGGACAAGCCCATCTCACATTGGGAAGACAATCGATGGTGAAACCTTTACAGTAGAAAAATATATAGAGGTCGAAACTGCCTATGTTGCTACGATTATAAAGTTTTTAGAGGTCAATGATATACAATCTTTAACAATGATTAACACGACTTATATTGATGTAGGGTTAGATTCTGCTTTATATAACAAGTTATATGATAAAAAATTTGACAATCTTCACTTAAAAGATGATCAAGAGATAACGATTGATCAAATTCCTCTCATTGCTAAAATGGTATTACGGGGTTTTCTATTTTGTCATTTCATCGCTGCAGGTTTTTTTGTCCATTTTGGAGATGACTATTATATGTTTATTGGAACCAATCATTACCGAGAGGAACCATTACAATTTGCGCGGGAACATCATTTATTTGTAGAAGAAATGATTTCTCCATTTTATATCAATGAAGAGAACATCGAAAGAATGATCATGTGGACGCCAATTCATGAAGATACCGTAGTAGGCGAGGAAATACTAATAGACATTTCACTAGAGGAATATAGGGAAATATTGCACCTGTCAAATATTCATCCAGTTGTCGGGGTCTTTTCAATTACAGCGAGTAACCAACCGTTTTTTCAAAAAAAGTTAAAACATAAAATGGATATGAATAAGTATCAATATTATCTAAGTGCGGGGGATTAAGCTAACTGTATAGGATGATAAGCGCTGTGGCGAGTAGGAAGTAGCCACAGCTCTTTTTATTTTAGAATTATTTACATAGCCCTTGACCTTAACGCTACGTAAAGGTTTACAGTATGAATATGGAGGTGACAGCAATGGAGTACACGATTCAACAACTTGCCAAATTATCTGGGGTTAGTACGAGAACGTTGCGCTATTACGATGAAATTCATTTGCTAAAGCCAGCAAGAACAAATGAGGCGGGCTATCGCTTTTATGGACAGCATGAAGTCGATATGCTTCAGCAAATATTGTTTTATCGAGCATTAGATATGAAGCTAGAGATAATTCACAACATTATTCACGCACCTGATTTTCAACATACGGCTGCATTAAAAACACATCGTGAAGCTTTGCTGCAACGAAAAAAACAGCTAGATCAATTATTAACAATGGTGGAACAAACAATTCAATCGATTGAGGGGGAACGTCCAATGACGAACGAAGAGAAATTTGAAGGCTTTAAACAACAGCTAATGGAAGAAAATGAACAGCAATATGGTCAAGAAATTCGTGCCAACTACGGTCAGGAAACGGTGGATGCAGCGAATGCAAAGTTTCGAAATTTAACAGAGGAGCAATATAAGGCTATGCAACAACTAGAACAGCAATTATTTGAACGATTAAAAGAAGCGATGGCAATTGGCGATGTGAAAAATGATATCTCGATGGAAGTTGCGGAGCTACACAAGCGTTGGCTGAGCTTTTCATGGCCGCAATACTCCAAGGAAGCGCATGCTGGTTTAGCGCAAATGTATATTGCGGATGACCGTTTTACTGCATATTACGATAATCATGTGGCCGCAGGTGCTAGTCAATTTCTCCATGATGTTATTCAAGAATATACACAAAACTAAAAGGATGCTTCTCATACGGATGTTTTGGAAAGTACGATTTAGGAAAAAATAAATGTATGAGGAGGCGATTTTTTTGGAACAACAGATGATGGAGAAATTTAAAAAACAATTACAGCAGGAATTACACGAAATCGAACAGCAGCTTGAGGAATCAGAGCGACCTCAGGCGACAGAGCTCTCTAATTATGATAATCATCCAGCTGATAATGCCAGTGATTTAACAGACCAACTGACAGAGATGGCTATTGATGAGCATCGCAGTGATCATGCGGAGGAAATTAAACAGGCCCTGCAAGCGATGGAAGATGGAACATACGGCAAGTGCTCGGAATGTGGCGAAGAAATTCCGCTAGGTCGTTTAGAGGCGATGCCACATGCATTAACTTGTGTAGAGCATGCGGAGCAACGAGAAGATTTACTACGACCAGTAGAAGAAGAGGTACTATCTTCATTACCTAAATCTGATGATTTTGAAGAGCTAGAGGAATTTGGTTCGTCGGATACACCAGCAGATAGAATGTAAAGATACATGCATTCCTTCCCATTTAATTCCTTGAACAGTATAATAACTGTATGAGGTGATAACATGGAAGTAATTGATTTACACTGTGATGTATTGTATAAGCTAACGACACTTGAAGCGCCAAAATTTGCGGATGATGTACGGTTACATGCAAATAAGGAAAGATTACAACTAGGGCAAGTAAAGGCACAAGTATTTGCTATTTTTATTGATCCTGCGCTACCACAAAATATGCAATTTTTAGAGGTAATGCGTCAAATTGAAGCCTTTCATACACAAGTATTACAAACGGAAGGTATGGTGCATATTACAGACTGGTCACAACTAGATACGTTGGCACCGCATGAAATAGGCGCGATATTAAGCTTAGAAGGCTGTAGTGCAATAGGCGATGATTTAACAAAGCTTTCTGCTATTTTGGATGCAGGTATTTTGCTAGTCGGTCTAACGTGGAATGAAGAGAATGCTGTAGGCTATGGAGCTGAACAGGATGCTAGTCTTGGTTTAAAGCCATTTGGTAAAGAAGTTGTCAAGATGCTAAATGAACGCGATATTATTATCGATGTATCGCATTTAAATGAGCAAGGGTTCTGGGATGTGCTGCCGCTAGCAAAGCATCTTATCGCCAGCCATAGCAATGCACGTGCGATTTGCGACCACCCACGTAATTTAACCGATTCACAGGCTAAAGCCCTTGTCGAGCATGGAGGTCATATTCATGTCGTCTATTTCCCCCGTTTTATTGGAGAAAATGCAACAATGGATGATTTAATTGGGCATGTGAAGCATTTAGCGAGCATCGTTGGGATGGAGCATCTTGGGCTCGGTTCTGATTTTGATGGAATAGATGTTACGGTCAATGGTCTTGCACATGCAGGTGAGGTGCAAAATGTATTAGAGCATTTACGTGAGCATTTTGCAGATGACGAAGTGCGTGGCATAGCACACAATAATTTTAGACAATATATTAAAAGAGCGGCAACCAAGTAAAGTTGCTTTATAGTAAAGACCAAAGGCGTCCAGAAATTTATTCTAGATGCCTTTGGTCTTTTATAATCCAATTGACATGTTCAGTTGATTGAGCAGAAGCGTCCGCACGCAGCAGAAATCAACGACCGTAATCACAACTTGTCCATATTAATAAAAGAAATAATTGATTAATAAGCCGATTCCGAGTAGGAAACCGAAGAATGTATTTGTTTGCGCTGTATACTTCATTGCGGGCATTACTTCTTTGGCTTCTTTTTTATCGCGGAAAATTTGGATGGCACGCAAAGGCTTCGGTAGGCTTAGGAAAATAATAAGCGCCCAAAAAGTAATACCATCAATGGCAACTAATGCAATAACCCAAAGGTACGAAACGATAAAAAAGCCAGATAATATAGAAATAGCACGTTCACGGCCTACTAAGATGGCAAGCGTTTTACGTCCACCTTCTGTATCGCCAACAATATCACGAATATTATTAGATAGCATAATACCACCAACTAAAATCATACTCGGAACAGAAAGTAACACTGCATCCAATGTGACAGTAAGTGTTTGAATATAAAAGGCGATTAAGACAATACCCATTCCCATAACTGCACCTGAAACAAGCTCTCCAAATGGCGAGTAGGCGATAGGATACGGTCCTCCAGTATATAGAAAACCAATCAGCATACAAACGAGTCCAACTGCCACTAGCCACCATGAAGTAGAGGCACAAATATAAATGCCTAGGAGCATGGCAATTGCATAAAAGCTTAAGGCAATGATCATAATCGTTTTCGGTTGGACACCATGACGGACAATCGTGCCACCAATGCCGACAGAATGTTCGTTATCTAATCCTAACTTGTAATCATAATATTCGTTGAACATATTTGTTGCTGCTTGAATAAGCATACTAGCAATCAGCATAGCAAAAAATAGTCCGAAATGAATTGTTTCTTTTTCAATTGCAAGTGCAATCGCTGTTCCTAAAAATACCGGAACGAATGAAGCGGTTAAAGTATGTGGGCGCGTTAAATGCCACCAAACTTTAAAACCCCTATCAGCTTCAATGACTTTGGTCATAAGGTCTTTCTCTCCTTCAACTATTGTAGACTCTTCTTATTTTATACGAAGAAAGAGAAAATGGATAGGTTCACAGCTTATTACATACAGTTATGTTTAAAAAAATGATACAATAGTACATGCATTTGAGAGATGGGAAGATAAATTAAGCTAATCGTAGCACTAGAAAGAACGAAGCCGTCAAACATATAGGACGGCTATTTTAGCGCAACACGTAATGCGAAAGACGGATGTTACAGGTGTTTTTATGTGTGAAATCGCCACGACAGACGTATGATGTTATATACGTGCTAGTACAGCAACACGTACAGTAACGCGAAAACATAAAGGATTATGTACATTGCAATAACGGAGGTAATTTTCATGCAACAGAAGTGGTACCAAGCCACAGAAGTAGAAGTGGACTCTTTGGGCCAAAACCTTCATTTTTATATGGAAACAATCGAAGTAAGTCGCTTATCGGCGCTTGCATTTTATGCAGCGGGCGAGGAGCGTTATAAAGGTGAACGATTTTATTGGCAAAATAGAGAAAAAACAATGACATTAGTTGGGCTAGGATATGCCCACACAATTCAAAATAACGCAAAAAATGACCGCTTTGATGCTGTAGAGGCAGAGTGGAAAAGTTTAACGAAAAATTGCGTAAAAGGTCAGGCTGCACTACAACCTATTTTGTTTGGTGGTTTTACATTCGATCCACAAAATCGTGTGGATGGTGAGTGGACAGACTTCCCTGAGGCGTATTTTGCCTTGGCAACGTATCAGCTTGTATTACGCGATAACAAAGCCTATGTAAGTATTCACCTTATCGCACAAGCTTCGCAGGCAGAACAACAATTGGAAGCGCTACGTAAAGAGCGAGATTATTTAATCGATGCTGCACAAGTTGCACAAGTACAAAAGTATGCCAAACCGGAAATAACAAATTATTTTGAGCCTTATAAAGATCCTTACTTAGCGTCAATTGATCAGGTGACAGCACTTATTAAAGCTAAGCAAGCAGCAAAAGTTGTTATTGCACGCTCACTTGCACTGCAATTTAAGGAGCAAGTAACGTCACCTCAAGTGTTAGCGCAAATTATTGACGAACAGCCTGAAAGCTATTTATTTGGATTAGAGTGGCATGATTTGTTATTTTTTGGCGCATCGCCAGAGCGTCTTGTAAAAGTGGAAAATGGTCGTGCCTACTCATCCTGTGTAGCAGGTTCCATTCAACGAGGTAAAACGCCTGAAGAAGATGAGGCATATGGACAAAGCTTGTTAAATGATCCGAAAAACGGTGGCGAACATCAATATGTAGTCGATATGATTGCAGAGACGTTCCGTAAAAACTGTGTTGAGATGAAAATACCTGATGGACCACGCTTATTAAAAATTAGAGATATCCAACATTTATATACACCTGTTGAAGGTCAGTTAAATGACGAAGCAACGATTTTGCAGTTAACGAAACATTTACATCCAACGCCTGCTTTAGGTGGTGTGCCAAGAATAGAGGCCATGAGTGCTATTCGTAAATACGAGCCGATGAATCGCGGTCTTTACGCTGCGCCAATTGGTTGGTTAGATGCAGAGGGGAACGGGGAATTCGCGGTTGCGATTCGTTCAGCAGCTCTCATTAAAGATAAAGCTTATTTATATGCAGGTGGCGGTATTGTAGCTGATTCAGAGCCACAATCTGAATATGAGGAAACATTAGTGAAATTCCGTCCAATGCTTCGAGCGTTAGGAGGACAAGTACATGAGTGAACGAAAAATATTGACTGATTATGTGTATCAAATGGTTGCATCACTTGTACAGGCAGGTGTCCAACACGTTGTAGTCAGCCCAGGATCACGTTCGACACCATTAGCGTATGCTTTCGCCTCAACAAAGCAACTGACGATGTACCGTCAAGTAGATGAACGTGCGGCTGCATTTTTTGCGCTAGGGATTGCTAAGTCTACTGCTAAGCCTGTAGTGCTGCTATGTACATCAGGCACTGCGGCGGCGAACTATTATCCTGCCATTGTTGAAGCGAGTTATGCACGAGTGCCACTCATTGTTATCACAGCGGATCGTCCACATGAATTACGTGAGGTAGGGGCACCACAAGCGATTAATCAGACCAATTTATACGGAGCACATGTCAAGTGGAGTGTTGATTTTCCACTTCCAGATGGTGCTGCACCAACTTTGCCATTTATCGAACGTCATATTGCACGTGCAGTTGCTATTGCAACGAGTGCACCTTTCGGACCTGTGCATCTCAATGTACCATTCCGTGAACCGTTGCTCATTGAATTTCAGGAGGAACTTCCAACTGTTACATTTAAGCAAAGTCATATTGGACAGTTAACACCACCGAAAGATGCACAGTTAGAACTTGCATCTATTTTAAGAGAAACGAAGAGGGGATTTGTCGTTGTTGGTGAACTGCCACTCGGAACAGATTTAACTGTAATGTGGGAATTTGTGCGCCAATTAAAATGGCCAATCATTGTCGAGAGTTTATCGAATATGCGAACTTCCGTGCCAAAAGATTGTCTACCATATGTCGTGACAACATATGATGCCATTATGAAAAACGATGACTTTAAAGCGCTTGTTGAACCTGAAACAGTTCTTCGCCTAGGAGCGCAGCCAGTATCGAAGTTTATTATGCAATTTATTACAAAATCACAGCCACAAGCTTATATTGTTGTTGATGAAGACCCGATGTTCCGTGATTCTACAGGGGTTTCGACTCATTTTCTACATGCCAGCATCGGCGACTGGCTCGTGCAATTAGACCTTGCAAAAACAGCGCTAGAAGCGGCGTATTTAGCAGAATGGCAAGATGCCAATGACATTGCACTGGAGTATATAGAGCACTATGCCGAAGGAGCAATAGACGAAGGGGCGATGGTAAGTCGCTTACTTGAATTAATTCCAAATGGCAGTGATGTATTTGTGAGCAGTAGTATGCCCATTCGTGATATCGATACATTTTTAATGGCAACAGCGAAAGATATCCGTATTTTTGCGAATCGTGGTGCTAATGGTATTGATGGCGTTGTATCAACTGCAATGGGCTTCAGTAAAGGAAATAACCGTGAGACTTATTTACTTATCGGAGATTTAGCCTTTTTACATGATGTCAATGGCCTGATTGCGTCACGCTATCAAGCATGTAATATGACCATTATTGTCATGAATAATGATGGTGGTGGGATTTTCTCTTACTTGCCACAATCGACGGTAGAGGAACATTACGAAAATTTATTTGGTACACCAACTGCGCTTGAGTTCCGAGACATTGCCCATATGTACGATATGGACTACATTTGTGTTGAGGATATTGCACAGTTAGTGCCAAAATTTAATATGGTGAAGAAAAGTCCATTACGATTAATTGAGATTTTTACAGATCGAGAAGAAAATGTGTATGCACATCGAGCGCTTTGGAATCGTATTAATGCAGGGTTAAAAGCATGGCAAAACTAATAATTCGTGGTCTGGAAACACATGTAGATATATGGAATGAAGCAGCAGAGCAAACAATTGTTGCTCTGCATGGTTTTACAGGTAGTTCCGCTACATGGCGAAATTTAGCGAGAGCTCTTCCGCATATGCGCATCGTGGCGATTGATTTAATCGGACATGGGCAAACAGCAGTACCGGAG
The DNA here is from genome assembly GCF_046245175.1 of Lysinibacillus sp. 38-6. GTDB lineage: Bacteria > Bacillota > Bacilli > Bacillales_A > Planococcaceae > Lysinibacillus. The sequence goes on along the minus strand of NZ_CP176417.1, from coordinate 2,256,376 downwards.
CAAGTAAGCCGCTTTGCAATGGCTGAACAATTGCTTGATTTAGAAGAAATTTTTTGTCAATTACAATTAGAGACGTTTGCATTGCTCGGCTATTCAATGGGGGGGCGTATAGCTTTATCCTATGCGCTAGCATACCCTCACCGTGTGGACAAGTTGTTGTTGGAAAGTGCTTCTCCTGGGTTACGCACAACAAAAGAGCGTAATGAACGATGTGAGCGTGATAATGCGTTAGCGGAGAAGATTACAATGAATGGTTTACAGTCCTTCGTTAATTCGTGGGAAAATATTTCGCTATTTGCATCACAAAAGCGTTTAGCTAAAAGTGTAAAACAAGCAGTTCGAGCAGAACGATTGTCCCAAAGTGAAAAGGGCTTGGCAGGCAGTTTACGAGGAATTGGAACAGGCATGCAACCGTCGAACTGGGACGATTTAACACGATTAGCATTCCCTGTGCTATTAATAACAGGTTCACTTGATGTAAAATTTTGTAACATTGCATTGGAAATGAAAGCGTTATTAAAAAATGGAAAACATATAACAGTAAATGACGCTGGGCATGCAATTCATGTGGAAAATCCAGCTGAATTTGCTACAATAGTAAATGAATATTTAACGTAATGTTTTTTTACGTTAGCGCCTTGTGTCAACATAAGGCGAATTTTATAAAATAGGAGGTAATTTCCATGACACGTCAATGGACTACATTACATACTTATGAAGACATTAAGTATGAGTTTTATAACGGTATTGCGAAAGTGACAATTAACCGTCCAGAAGTGCGCAATGCATTTCGACCTAAAACAGTAATGGAAATGATCGATGCATTTTCTCGTGCCCGCGATGATAAAAATGTTGGTGTTATTATTTTAACAGGTGAAGGCGAACATGCTTTCTGTTCAGGTGGGGACCAAAAGGTACGCGGCCATGGTGGCTACGTAGGAGATGATGAAATCCCACGCTTAAACGTACTTGATTTACAACGTTTAATCCGTGTTATTCCAAAACCAGTAGTAGCGATGGTTGCAGGTTATGCAATCGGTGGAGGACACGTATTACATGTTGTATGTGACCTTACAATCGCAGCAGACAATGCTCGTTTCGGACAAACTGGTCCAAAAGTTGGTTCATTTGATGCTGGTTACGGTTCAGGTTATCTTGCACGTATTATCGGTCATAAAAAGGCGCGTGAAATTTGGTACCTTTGCCGTCAATACGATGCACAACAAGCGCTTGATATGGGCTTAGTAAATACAGTTGTTCCTTACGAGCAACTGGAAGACGAAACAGTGCAATGGTGTGAAGAAATGCTACAAATGTCGCCAACAGCTCTACGCTTCTTAAAAGCAGCAATGAATGCTGATACAGACGGCTTAGCTGGTCTTCAACAAATGGCTGGCGATGCTACACTTCTTTACTACACTACTGATGAAGCAAAAGAAGGTCGCGACGCATTTAAAGAAAAACGTCAACCAGACTTTGGTCAATTCCCAAGATTCCCTTGATTCGGAAATGATGGTGGGCTCGTATCTCTTCGTAGATACGAGCTTTTGTTGTTTTAAGGGGAAGACAGACGAATAGACCGATGATGGAAAAAGCGGTACCATTAACAGTGTAAATGATCGGAGGAAGCAAATAATGTACCCAAACTGGATTTTACAGCGTGCCTATGTAACGCCATTTCGCGACGCGCTCACATATGAAGGACAAACATGGACATTTCAACAATTAAACGAGCTTTCATTACAACGTGCTCGACAATTAACAGCACTCGGTTTAACGCAAGGGAATCGCATTGCGATCATGGGACCGAGTAAGCCTGCACTTGTCGTTATGATGTATGCTTGTATGCATTTGCAATGTGAAATGGTCATGCTGAATCGACGACTGTCTCAAGCGGAAATCGCTTACCAACTAGAAGATTCACAAGCACAACTTGTACTAGTAGCGGATGAGGATGTAGAAAAATTACCACAACATACTCCTTATCATGTATTTTCAGTAATTGAAAAAAGTAATGAGCAGCATGTTGATATTGCAAAAGAATGGTCACTCAATCAAACAACATCGATTATGTATACGTCTGGCACGACAGGCTTCCCTAAGGGCGTCCGCCAAACAGTTGGCAATCACCAGGCAAGTGCAACAGCATCCGTTCTTAATATTGGTTTACAGGCAGATGATGTTTGGTTGTGTGCAGTCCCATTATTCCATATAAGCGGTTTTTCCATTTTAGTACGTTCATTGTTATACGGCAATAAAGTACAGCTCTATGAGCAATTTCATGCAGAGGCTATCGCACAAAACATTGTGGATGGCGATGTCACACATATGTCCGTAGTTGCTGTTACGTTAGAGCGCATACTTAATACGCTTGAACAAAACAATGCTCAAGCTTCACCACGCTTTAAATTAATGCTAGCAGGTGGTGGACCTGTGCCTGTAGATTATTTAAAACGAGCAAGTGCACTACAGTTAGCCGTAGCCCAAACATATGGGATGACAGAGACATCATCGCAAACCGCAACGCTGGCAAGTGAGGATGCGATGAAAAAAATAGGTTCAGCGGGTAAACCACTATTTTTTAATCAAATTAAAATTGACAAGCCAAACGAACAAGGTGAAGGCGAAATTTGTATTCGCGGTCCGCATGTCACACCTGGTTATATCGGTCGTTTTGCCGAGAGAAGCGCTACCGAAGAAGGGTGGCTGCATACCGGAGATATTGGCTATATGGATGAGGAAGGGTATTTGTTTGTAGTCGATCGACGTGCCGATTTAATTATTTCTGGTGGTGAGAATATTTATCCTGCAGAAATTGAAAATGTGCTATTGGCGCATGCTGCTGTTCAAGAAGCGGGTGTCTGTGGTTTCCAGGATGATAAATGGGGACAGGTGCCTATCGCTTTTATCGTTGTAAAAGAACAGCTAGCGTTGACAGATTTACAGCAGTATTGTGAGGAAAATCTTGCGAAATATAAAGTGCCAAAACGATTTATGATTGTCGATGAACTTCCTCGTAATGGAGCAAATAAACTGCTAAGAAGAAAATTAGCATCGTTACTTTCAAGTGAATAGTTTCGTGATACGAAATTATAAAAAATCCACTACGCTTTTTTGCGCGCGTAAGTGGATTTTTTGTCTTTTAAATTCTGAATATTCACAATTGTTTGGGTGCCTGGCACTTGTCATAGGCACTTGTCATAATAATTCATGCGTTGGCATAAACTATTTAGTAAAGGAGAATGACTCATATGAGAAAAACTATATATAATGTTGTCATTATATTATTTGTTTTACAAATGAGTCATGTGCAAGTATTTGCAAATACTGAACAAGCCAATATCGCAACAGCTAATTCAATAGAAACATTACAACAGCAAATTCAGAATGAAGTGATGCAATTATCTACTGAATTTGAAATTCGATACACCGGTAAAACATCTGAATTAAAAGACCAACTAACAGCGCTTATAAAACATGCTATTACAGATCCATATACTTACGCCAATATTTCTAGTTTTCAATGGAAGTATGATGGCTATGCAAATAATATTGTCATTCAATTTCAATTTACCTATCATATTACACCGGAAGAGGAGGCATTTGTAGAGCAATCATTGACAACTATTGTTGCATCGATGCATGGATTAAGCGAACTGGAGAAAATACAGGCTGCACATGATTATATCGTCTTAACTTCGGAGTATTCAAAAGATAGTATAGGAAGTCAATATTCCCCTTATACGTTGCTTAGTGAAAACAAGGGTGTCTGTCAGGCCTATGCCTTAGTGCTTTATCGCATGTTAGAAATGCTAGGCTTTGAAGTACAATATGTACCTGGTAAAGTAGGAGAACAATTGCATGCATGGGTATTAGTGAAGCTAGATAATGCGTGGTATCATATTGATGTGACATGGGATGATCCATTGCCGGATCGTATGGGAGAAGTACGTTATAACTATTTCCTCGTATCTGATCAACAAGTAGCGAAAGACCACACATGGGATTATGCCAGTTTTCCAGCGGCTACAAGTGAAAAATACGCAGATTGGCAGCAAAAAAGTAGGGTTGAAGTTTTAACAAAACCATTACTGAATGCTTTTACCCTAAATAGAGGGCTAGCTTTAATGGATAATAGAGCAATTTTGTTAGAGCAACTAGTAGAAAAAACGCTACTATTATCGAATGACTACCAAGATAGCAGCAAGTCTGTTCAAATAGTTTTATACGAACAAAACGAAAAAGTCATACTGGAAAGCAATAAGGCGCTTCGTCTAATTATGGCGAGAGCCAATGCTAGCGTTGGCCACATGCGGCTTATAAGTTTTGTCAAGACTGAAAAGAGAATGCCACAAGAAAAATACGTCATAATAAAGGAGGTGTCCCATTTGCATAACGGGGCACCTCCTTCTTCATCCTATTCGTTTACTTCTGTTCATTTAATGCAGTTTCTAAAGTTTTCATATTTTTCTTCATCAAAGTAAAGTATGTTTCATTATTTTTAACATCGTCGCTAGTTAATACGCTTAAATTGTGCAAGACAAGTGATTGCGCACCAACTTCTTTTTGAATGACTTCGGCTAATTTAGAAGATACATTTTGCTCAAATAAAATATAGTGAATGTTTAAGTCATTTGCTTTATCGACAATTGCTGTTAGTTCTTTTTGAGAAGGTTCATTTTGCGAGTTTAGGCCGGCAATTGGCACTTGCGTGAAGCCATATTGACCTGCGATATAACCAAATGCAGCATGTGATACAAAGAATGTTTTGTTCTTCGTCGCAGTAGCCATCGCTTTATATTCGCTGTCTAGATCTTGTAGCTCTTTTACTAACGCTTCGTAATTAGCTGTAAATGTAGCTTCTTTTGCTGGCATTTTTTCAACTAACGTATTTTTAATCGTTAATGCTAAATCTTGACTAATAGTAGGCGACAGCCATACGTGTGGATCGACACTACCGTGTGCATGCTCTTCATCTTCATCATGGTCGTGCCCATGATCTTCCTCTGTGGCCTCATGGTCATGGCCGTGATCTGCTTCGTCTTCCTCATCGTGCGAATGACCGGTGCTGATTGCTAATTGTTCATCGGAAATTTGAGCGGCCGTTGCAACCATTGTGACATCTTCATTGGCTAATGTCTTTTTAGCATTTTCAACAAAGCCCTCTAGCCCTAAGCCAATATAAAAAAATACATCTGCATCGGCTAACTTCATCATATCCTTTTGTGTTGGCTCGAATGTATGCTCATTTGAGCCAGGTGGATAAATAGAAGACACTTCTACGTAATCGCCACCAATACGCTCCGTAAAGTAGCTTAATGGATAGACTGTAGTGTAGACAGATAACTTGTCTTTTTTGTCCGCACTTTGTTTCGGTGTTGATGATTTATCACCACAGGCAGCTGTAAATAAGGCTAGCACAGTTACTAAGAAAAATAAAAATACTTTTTTCATCATAGATACCTCTTTCAAATAGTAATGATTACGATTTGTTTTTTTAACATTTACTATAATAACGCACATCAGAAAAAAGTACAAGAAAAAATGACCTCCGAAAATTAATTCTTTTTCGAAGGCCATTTTTCTGGCACAGGATCAAAGCCACCAGGGTGAAGCGGCTGACATTTTAATATGCGCGTAACGGTTAAGATTAAACCTTTAATCGCACCGTGTTTTTGAAAAGCTTCTAGTCCATATGAAGAACATGTTGGGTAAAAGCGACACGTTGGTGGCGTCATAGGTGAGATGAATTTTCTGTAAAACTGAATGAGCCATATAAAGGGATATTTCATACTTGACCATCCTTGTGATGTGTATTGGTTTGCTCGGGCTTAGCATCAATCGTTTGTGTAAAAAAATCGCCCTTTTTCTTGAGAATAACAATGACAGAGACGCCAAACATAAGCATCATCATGGCAATCATAATTATTATTGGTAATGGCACACCCATTGTATTCACTCCAAATTCTATTTGTTAGTATAAGAGATTCATTTTACTTTTCATCATATGGATGAAAACTATTTTTCGGCTTGTCATCTACCGTATGCTTAAAGGCATAAGCACGGTTCACACTGACAATTGTCGCAATTGTTATGAATATAACAATAATGATGGCAAGTGTTAAGAGCGAGATTAAACTCATTGTATCACTCCGTTCTTTTTCATTATACCTATTATAAAATAGAAGCTCTAGCTTAGTTGTGAAGGAAGTTTGACATTCCGGCGAATAAAACAAGCTCTTTGCCACCATACTATGGGAAAAGGGGTGTTTTATATGGATCGTCAACCTGTCTATTTTTCACTTGCCCATAAAACGTATTATACAAATCCATATGAGGGACAATGGAATTTCGAGCTTAATGTAGATCGTCAAGCATTAGATGTTTTCGAGAAAATATTTCAACAAATGCAAATGTTAGAAATTGCTAACGGATGGCGCGCGCAATTGCCATATTTACAATATCATTTGGACAGAGAAAATGATGAATTAGATTTACGCTTAAAGAAAATTTATGCCCTTATCCATGAATATGGAGATGACGATACAAAGGAATTTGTCGAGCAGCTTCCCTATTTCAATAAACGTGTCTAGCTAATTAGCTAGACATTTTTTTATAGGAATAGGGATTGGATAATGATTTCTAAATAAATCATGACAAGTGTACCTAGTCCAATCAATGCTAATTTTCTTTGTACCATATTTTCATGCGTAGTTATTTTACAAACGGAACAGCTTAAAGCGATTCTAGAAGGGTTTACCATTGTCATTAAGGAGGAGCTAACATTTTGTATGCAGGCAAGCATAGTGGGAGAAGCGCCAATCTGCACAGCCGTTTCTGTTTGTATGCGAATAAACATCGTATTGGAAGCCGTATTACTCCCAGTTAAAAAACCACCTGTAGCGCCTATTAAAGGTGTAATAAATACAAAAAATGACCCAAAAGAATTTGCTGCAGTGAATGCTAGCAGTTGAATCATTTTTGCTTCAGACATCATGTTTGAAACAACAATATATAAAAAAGTCGTTAGCAGAACTGGGTAACATTTATGGATTGTTAATTGAATGCTATCAAAAATGGTCGCCCGATTTAATCGAAAGAGTACACAGCTGAAAAAACAGACAAGAAGCAGAAAAAATCCGGGCGAGTATAGCACTGCTAATTGAAACTGATAAGACTTGATTGTTACGGTACAAAGCTCGATTAAAAAATCTTTAATCGGCGTCAGCGTCCGTGAAGCAAACAATAGAACAATTAGCAATAAATAAGGAGAAATATTTTTAAAAAGTTCATTCGAATGAATTTTATTGTTTAAAGAGATCATAATGAAAAGTGTGGCAATAACGGTTAAAGCACCTACTAAGCCGGCAAGTTCCACACTGATGAAACGATTACAAAGCCATACGCTTCCACCTAGTAGTAAGCCTATCCATAGTATTTGCAGCCATTTCTTTTTTATTGCGGCTTTTCCGACTCCGATATAGGTAACTAAAAATGCGAAATAAATATAAATAGGGATGCACATAAGGGCGCTCCCGACGCCTAAATCTACTAAAGCAATGTTACCTAATGAAGCGCCAATAATGGTTCCCATCGCTAATGTTCCCCATGGTATGATACATAAACTAATTAATGCGATTAAGGAAGATTGAATCGTAGTAAAACCTAAAGCAATTAATATAGGTGCGATCACAATGACTGCTAAGCCAAAGCCACTAACAGCTTCAATTAAAGGAGATAATCCTAGGGCCAATAATAATACTTGATAAATGCGATTATCGGTAGAAGTGGCAATAATCGATGCTATTTTTTGAATAGCACCTGCTTTCTCCATTAAATGGAATAATAAAATACCGAAAAACAAAATATAGAGTATCGGCACTGTTGTCAGGAAACTTTTGATGAATGGTGTAGGTAGTAATTCGATACTAGTATGAAAAACTGGGGAAATAGCGATTATGGTTGTAAGTATACAAGCGACGATTCCTGTAAATATAGACGATTTTTTAAAAATAAAAATCATCAATAAAATACTTATTAAAGGTAATAATGCTAATACAACTTTTAACATGGAACAACACTCCTCTACAATTTTTATTCACTATAGTATATTTTATTTTAACTAAAGTGTAAATGGAGAGTGGTGGATTATCTTTAAGTTGCTTGTTATTGAACATGTGCAATATCATAGTAGAAGGGCCATGCGATGTCTTTTCACTATAGTACACGAACGAACATGGACTCAATTGCTTCGTCTGAAAAATAAATAGTGAGAGGGGCTTGTAAATGGGATTTGGAAAGCAAGTAAATGCTATTAGGAAAAAAAATAAAATGACATTACAGGAGCTTTCAGCGCTCAGTAATGTGAGTGCATCGATGTTATCTCAAATTGAAAGAGATGAAAAAAATCCAACGATTCAAGTAGCCTGTCAAATAGCGGAAGCTTTAAACACAACACTTTCAGCTTTGCTTGATCAGCAGGAAAAAAGGGATATTGTCATAATAAGAAAAGATGAACGCCCAATATATGTTGATGAAAAATCTGGTTTTCAGCGCCATTTATTATCACCTTCCGTTCCTTCAAGAGGCATTGAGTTTGTGTTAAATATCATTCCTGCTAATAAAGAATCTGGCATATTTCCTGCGCATAAGTCAGGCGTGAAGGAATATATTTTTGTGCAAAGTGGGAAGTTACGGGTTGAATTGGGGAAAGGGACTTTTATTGACGAATTACAAGCTGGGGATTCCTTCTTTTTTGAAGCTGATACAGAGCATCGATTTATTAATATGACGAATGAAGAATGTCACTACTTCCTAGTGATTGATTCGTCGCAGTATATGAAATAATAAGACGAAGAACATAATGAATACATTCGTTACAATATAATAATAGGAGTGGAATGGAATGTTTTCATTTACAGATTTAAATGGTTACCAAGTGGATTTAAGCTTTACAAAAGGCGAGTTTCAAGTTGAACCAAAGCATGTCCTTGTCTTTTTAAAGCATGAACAAAAATGGTTATGTACGATTCATAAACGCCGAGGAGTAGAAGTCCCAGGTGGCAAAGTAGAACCAGGCGAAACATTAGAACAGGCGGCTGTACGAGAAGTATTTGAAGAGACGGGTGTGCATGTAAAAAATCTTCGATGGTTTGCGGAATATGCTGTGCACGGTGAAGTATTGTTTTGTAAAACAGTGTTTACTGCGCAATTTGTTAGGCAGGACAAGGTAGCCTTTGATTTGGAGACAGCAGGTATGGTCTGGCTTACTGATGAAGAGTTTGCCAACCATCCAAATTTAAGCTTTCATATGAAGGATGAAGGCATGCTAAAAATGCTAGAGGAGCTGAAGCGCGTTGACAAGCAATGGTGAAATAGTTAAAAAACGTCCATACCCTTCACCAAATCCAGCTATTCGCTTAACGGAAATAACTTATGTATCACTTGGATTACGGGTCAAAGGCTTACTAGCGGAGCCTAAAGCAGAAGGTACATATGATGGTATTTTGTATTTACGTGGTGGCATGCAAAGCATCGGTATGGTAAGGCCAGCGCGAATTGCACAGTTTGCTGCACAAGGCTTTATCGTTTTTGCGCCTTACTATCGTGGGAATCGCGGTGGAGAAGGTCGTGATGAATTTGCCGGCCAAGATCGATACGATGCCGTACATGGGGTCGATGTGCTAAAGCAGTTTTGCAATGACCATATTCATGTGTTTGGCTTTTCACGTGGCGGTATTATGGCGCTGTGGACAGCCATTTTGCGTAAGGATATAACATCGGTTGTGACGTGGGCGGGTGTCTCTGATGCTACCGCTACCTATTGGGAACGTGCCGATATGCGTCGTATGATGAAACGTGTTATTGGAGGAACGCCTAATCGTGTACCCGAAGCCTATGATGCACGCACACCTTTATTTGAAGTTGAACACATTACAGCACCCGTGCTGATTATTCACGGCTATCGTGATGAAAATGTCGATATTGAACATGCAAGGCAATTAGCATTTTACTTAGAGGATGCTAATAAAACGTATGAAACGTGGTATGATCACCGATTTGCACACCAATATCCACCAGCACAAAATCGTGAAACAGTACGTGCTTTGTGTGAATGGATGAAGAAACAGTAACTTTCTAAATTGTGTGAGTGTCTTGAATTGTGTGAGTGCCTGGCACTGTGGATGGCTAATAATAGTAAAAATCCGCTGTGTTTTCCGTGGGTACGAGATAAGAAGCGACCAATGTTATACTTGGTTTATTGCCTCTTACATCTTGGACATTACCGCAGAAGTCTCAGTGGATTTTTACTAATTTAGTACCTAGAATTGTGTGAGTGCCTGGCACTTTAATTGCTTAAGAACGATTGAATGGTGTCCCAGTATGTTGCGCCTGCAACACTTTCAGCACTACCGTGTCCAGCACCTTCCACCAGTAATTTTTCTTTTGGCACATTGGCCGCTTCATATACTTCATCAAGCATAGAAGAAGGGACGAATGTATCGTTAGTTCCGTGTATAAAGAGCATTGGCGTTTGTGATTTAGCAACTTGCTTCACCGTATCCGCTTCACCCAGTGTATAGCCAGCTTTCATTTTTGTGACAGCGGATGCAAAATACATAATCGGAAAGGCTGGTAAATGGAAGATTGCTTTTAGTTGATATGAAAATTCTCCCCATACAGAAGCATAACCACAATCCTCGATAATGGCTTTGACGTTGGAAGGAAGCTTTTCACCTGATGCCATCATAACAGTGGCACCTCCCATAGAAACCCCAAATAGAACTATTTCTGCATCATGTTGTGATTGAACGGTGTTGTCAATCCATGATACGACATCGAGTCGATCATGCCAGCCCATTCCAATATAGTCTCCTTCACTTTTTCCGTGACCTCTCGCATCTGGAATGAGTACATTGTAGCCCATATCATAAAAGTGTTTAGCATACTTGGTCATCTGTAATCCATCACTTGAATAGCCATGGAAAATCAGTGCCCATTTATTTGTTTTATTTTCATTTTTAAGAATATAGGCATGAAGCTTTAGTTGATCGACGGATTGAATGGTTGTTTCTTCGTAATGACTGTTAAACCATTTTTCACGCGCTTCTTTCTCTTTCACTTCATTCGGATTTGCATCAATCAAATTATGCGGTGCTTCAAGAACAGCTGATTTGTCAGATTGCGGATTTAACGCTAGGTTATAAAAATAATTGCCTGCAATAAAACCAGCCCCAATAAACAAGATGATTAATGAGACGACGACACCAACTAGTATTTTGTATTTTTTGTTCATATGTATCCTCCAATACGATCTATGTAGAGTAAATTTTAGAGAAGAGGGTAAAGAAAAAGGGAACGAATAAATCGTTCCCTTCGTCACAACATTATTTTAAAGGACCACCAAGTTTAGTGATAGCTTCAGAAACATTAGTGAATTTCTTGAAGTTGTCGTTGAATAAAGCAGCAAGTTCAGCAGCTTTTTCATCGTAAGCGGCTTTGTCTGCCCATGCATCGCGTGGGTTCAGCACTTCTGTTGGTACACCTTCAACTGCTGTCGGGATGTGTAAGCCGAATACAGCATCTTGCGTCGTTTCAACATTATTTAGTTTGCCATCGATTGCAGCACGTACCATTGTACGAGTGTATGAAAGCTTCATACGGCTACCTGTACCATATTCGCCACCAGTCCAACCAGTGTTCACTAAGAATACTTGAGCACCGTGCTCGTCGATTTTTTGACCTAACATTTCAGCATAAACAGTTGCTGGAAGTGGAAGGAATGGAGAACCGAAACATGTAGAGAATACTGGTTCTGGTTCTGTTACACCGCGTTCAGTACCTGCAAGTTTAGATGTGAAACCACTTAGGAAGTGATACATTGCTTGTTCTTTTGTTAATTTACTGATTGGAGGTAATACACCAAATGCATCAGCTGTTAAGAAGATGATTGTTTTTGGATGACCTGCAACAGATGGATCAACGATATTTTCAATAAATTGAATTGGGTAAGCAACACGTGTGTTTTCTGTTAATGAACCATCATCGTAGTCACAAACACGAGTTTCAGGATCTACAGCTACGTTTTCTAGTACAGACCCGAAGCGGATTGCGTTGTAGATTTCAGGTTCTTTTTCAGCAGAAAGGTTGATTGTTTTTGCATAGCAACCACCTTCGATGTTGAATACACCATTGTCAGACCAGCCATGCTCATCATCACCGATTAATTTGCGGTCAGGATCAGCTGATAAAGTTGTTTTACCAGTTCCAGATAAACCGAAGAATAATGCCACATCGCCAGCTTCACCTACGTTTGCTGAACAGTGCATTGATAGGATGCCTTGTTGTGGTAATAGGTAGTTCATAATACCGAAAATAGATTTTTTCATTTCACCAGCGTATTCAGTACCACCGATTAAGATGATTTTCTTTTCAAGCGATACAATGATGAATGTTTCAGAAGCTGTACCATCAACAGCTGGATCAGCTTTAAAGTTAGGAGCTGAAATAACTGTGAAGTCAGCAACATGAGAAGCTAATTCTTCTTTTGTTGGACGGATAAATAATTGATGGGCGAAAAGATTGTGCCAAGCATATTCATTAATTACTTGGATGCTTAATTGTGAATCTTTGTCAGCACCTGCAAAACCTTTGAATACGAATAATTCGTCACGTTCTTTTAAGTATTTAACTACTTTTACATATAAGTTATCGAACACTTCGGAAGAAATTGGTTGGTTTACTTTTCCCCAGTCAATTTGATCTTTTGTGCTTTCTTCTTCTACCGTATATTTATCTTTAGGTGAACGACCAGTGTATTTGCCAGTTTCTGCACGAACTGCGCCATCTACTGTTAACATAGCCTCACCACGAGATGTAGCTTTTTCCGCTAATTGTGGTACTGAAAGTTGAACGTTAATGTTCCCGCCGTTTAATAATTCCTTCAGTTCGTTTGCAATTTCTACTGAATTCATCGATTAAATACCATCCTTTTTTATAATATTCCCTCGTTTAAGGGAGTTTTTCTTAATTTCAAAAATAGTATAACACAATTGCCTTAATAATCTATACTAATTCAAAAATTATTTTCGAGTTTTGAATACTTTTCTGCAAAATGTCATAAAATAATTGACAACGTTCGACCTTTTACGTAAGATGAGAAATTGAACGGATACTCTTATCCCGAGCTGGTGGAGGGTCAGGCCCTGTGAAACCCGGCAACCTGCATGAACCATTCACGACATGCGCTGGTGCCAACCTGATGCAAGGGGATAACCCTTGAACGATAAGAGTGAAAGGTTACGAAGTCATTATTCCTTTCCTCATGTACAGTACGTGAGAAAAGGATTTTTTTTATTTTCATAATGAATGTAAAGGTAAGTATATACAATTCTTTCCTTATTATAATGACGGATCTTTCGAAATCCTCATGTTAAAAGCAACAACGGCTTGGAAGTTCAATCCTTTAGGAGCGAACTTGACATGGGTAATGAGTACCGTATTCATTTCGCAAATGCTATTTGTAAGAGTAATAGGAGGAAAACTAAATGACAAACCGTCGATTGTTTACATCAGAGAGTGTTACAGAAGGACATCCAGACAAAATTTGTGACCAAATTTCGGATGCTATTTTAGATGCTATTTTAAAGGAAGATCCAAATGCACGTGTAGCGTGTGAAACAACTGTCACAACAGGGTTAGTATTAGTTGCAGGGGAAATCACGACTTCTACTTATGTAGATATTAAAGGGATTGTGCGTGATACGGTCGCAGAAATCGGCTATACACGCGGTAAATACGGCTTTGATGCTGAAAACTTAGCAGTACTAGTAGCCATTGGTGAACAATCACCGGATATTGCTCAAGGTGTAGACCAAGCTTTAGAAGCTCGTGAAGGTTCAATGACTGATGCTGATATCGAAGCAATTGGCGCAGGTGACCAAGGCTTAATGTTTGGTTACGCATGTAATGAAACACCTGAATTAATGCCTTTACCAATTAGTTTAGCGCATAAATTAGCTCGTCGTTTAACAGAAGTACGTAAATCAGGTGAATTAGCTTATTTACGTCCAGATGGTAAAACACAAGTGACAATTGAGTATGATGAAAACAATATCCCAGTTCGTGTGGATACGATCGTTATTTCGACGCAACATGATGAAGACGCAACACTGGAGCAAATTCAAGCAGATTTAAAAGCGTTCGTCATTGCACCAGTAGTGCCTAGTGAATTATTAGATGCTCAAACGAAATATTTCATTAACCCAACTGGCCGTTTTGTTATTGGTGGTCCAAAAGGTGATGCTGGACTAACTGGTCGTAAAATCATCGTTGATACATACGGTGGTTATGCGCGTCACGGCGGTGGTGCATTCTCTGGTAAGGACGCTACAAAAGTAGACCGTTCAGCTGCTTATGCGGCACGTTATGTGGCGAAAAATATTGTTGCTGCAGGTTTAGCAGAACGTGCTGAAGTACAGCTTGCTTATGCTATTGGTGTCGCACAACCGGTATCCATTGCTGTTGATACATTTGGTACAGGCAAAGTAAGTGAAAGCGACATCGTAAAATGGGTGCGTGAACTATTTGATTTACGTCCTGCTGGCATTATTAAAATGCTTGATTTACGTCGCCCAATTTACAAACAAACGGCGGCTTACGGTCACTTTGGACGTACTGACTTAAATGTGCCTTGGGAAAATACGGACAAGGCTGATGCATTAAGAGCAAAAGCTCGTCTATAAGCTGTTTTGTAAAGAGCATTCGTAATTGTGATAAACATGCGCAAATGCTTTAGTGAAAGGGGCTGTTCGATAGCCCCTTTTTATCTTGCTTTTAAAGTTTGAATCCTGGCGGTTATCACAGATTGAAGAGGCGCTTTTTGAGTTAGCCTGGAAAATCTGGATGTATCGTAGCGGCAATTGATAGCAAAAAAAATTCGCGTCTATCCTTTTACGTTCAGCAAGCAAACATTGCTGTAAGGTTGTACCTTGAAAGGGAATCGCGAATTTATTTTTATCCATTATAAAATTGTTTATTATGCGAGCACGTACTCACATTTCGAGTATCCATTATTTTTGAAGAGATTTGTAATATTGTCCCTTTTCTACGTATTCTCGGACGATACGTTCCATATCTTCTTTATCTTCAGCATTTAATTCTCGTACAACTTTAGCTGGACGTCCTAATGCTAAGCAATTAGGGGGAATGACTTTACCTGGAGGTACAAGACTACCCGCACCAATAAATGCACCTTCTCCAATCTCTGCCCCATCTAACACGATTGATCCCATACCGATTAACGCATTTTTTCGAATTGTACAGCTATGTAATGTCACTTGATGCCCAACGGTTACTTCATCTTCGATTATTAATGGAAATTTTGGACTTTGATGTAGGCAACAAAGGTCTTGGATACTTACGCGTTTACCGATTATTGTTGGAGATACATCGCCTCGAATAACGGTGTTAAACCAAATGGTTGTCTCTGCTCCAATCGTTACGTCACCCGTAATGGTTGCATAGTCAGCAATAAAAACAGATGGATCGATAGTAGGTGTTTTGTCTTTATACGGATAAATCATGCTAATCGCCTCTTTTCTTACTTTAATGTAGTATTATCGTATCAAATACGCAATTTTATGCAAATATAATTTTATACTAACGAGCATATTTCGTTATAATCATTGTGTAACTATTTATTTAGGAGGACTATGTGAATGTGGAAATGGGAAGCTGATGGACAAGCGAAAGCTGTGATTGCTATTGTTCACGGTGCATATGAAAATCACCGTTGGTACGCATGGCTTATTGAAAAACTCAGAATGGAAGGCTTCCACGTAGTCATGGGGGATTTACCGAATCATGGGGCAAATGCAAAACTCTCACGTGTCCATGATGAGGACTTTAAAGAATACAACAAATATACGAGGCATTTAATTGAGAATGCTTTTTCATATGATTTGCCAGTGTTTTTAATAGGGCATGGACTAGGAGCAACGTTATTACTACATACGATGCATAAGAGAAAATACGAGTGTGCAGGAATTGTTTTAACATCGCCTTGGCTACATTTGAATTTACAACCAGGTAAACTATCAAATGCATTAACGAGCTTAAGTGCTTTGACGGCGAGCGTTAAAATGACACACGATATTACTTTTGAGAAATTAACACGTAGTATTGAGGGACGAGAGGAAATGCAAGATGAGTTTCCATTTAAGTCCGTGATCTCAGTGAAGTGGTATCGAGAACTGCAACAAATGATGCGCAATTTGGCCATCATGCCGAAAGCTGAGTTTCCGAATACGCCGATGCTTATTATGACTGGTGAAAAGGATAGTATTACGGAAACAAGACAAACACGTAATTGGCTACATCAGCAAGAGTTTGCTGAATTTCAATTTAAAGAGTGGGCGAAGTGCTACCATAATCTTTTCCATGAAATAGAGCGGGAAGAGATTTTTCTCTATATTCGTGATTTTGTTAATAATGCTTTGCGTAGAATTGGCTATATAATTCGCTAGAATGTTTCCCTCCCGAAAAATATTGTTGAATAAGATGTATAGTAACTTAAAAATAATGTTGTAATTTTCAGAAAAATGTAATACTATAATGTCTTAAAGTAAGAATATTCATATTTTGGGAGGGGTAAAATGGAAGGTATTGTAAGTTTTCTGAACAGTATTTTATGGGGACCGTGGTTTATTTATGGTATTTTATTGATTGGATTATTCTTTTCAATCATTACACGTTTCCTACAAGTAAGACTCATTAAGGATATGTTTGTTTTAATGTTTAAAGGGGAAAAATCGGAAAAAGGAATTTCTTCTTTCCAGGCAATGTCGATTGCATTATCAGGTCGTGTAGGTACAGGTAATATTGCTGGTACGGCAACTGCAATCGCTATGGGGGGGCCTGGTGCAATTTTCTGGATGTGGGCAATTGCTTTCATCGGTGCGGCGACGGCTTATGTTGAGTCGACATTAGCGCAAATATATAAAGAAGAGAAAGATACAGAATATCGTGGTGGTCCGGCCTTTTACATTGAAAAAGGAATGGGTCAAAAATGGTTTGCGGTCATTTTTGCGATAGCAGCGTTAATCGCCATGTTAATATTAATGCCTGGTGTTCAATCGAATGCAATTTCGGTTGCTGTTGAAAACGCTTTCGGAATGGAATCTTGGATTACAGGTATCATTATTATTGTACTTTTAGGTGCCATTATTTTCGGTGGGGTTAAATCGATTGCAAATGTTGCGCAAGTAGTAGTACCGTTCATGGCTTTAGCTTATATTTTAATGGCAATTGTTATTATTTTTATGAACATTTCACAAGTGCCTGCAGTATTTTCTTTAATTTTCTCTAGTGCTTTTGGTGCACAAGAAATATTTGGGGGCATTATTGGTTCGGCGATCGCTTGGGGGGTTAAGCGTGGTATTTATTCAAACGAAGCTGGTCAAGGAACTGGAGCGCATCCAGCCGCAGCTGCGGAAGTTTCACACCCTGCTAAACAAGGTATTGTGCAAGCAGCATCTGTCTACATTGATACATTACTAGTTTGTTCAGCTACTGCATTTATGATTTTATTTACAGGTATGTATAATGTGCAGAATGAAAAGGCAGCAGAAGGTACAGATCCGTTTATTTACGTTGGGGAGTTTAATCAAAACGGTCTGACAGGAGACGAACAAATTACGTTTGCGAAAAGTATTAAAGAAGGTGCAGCGTATACACAATATGCGGTGGAAACTTCATTGCCAGGTATCGGTTCAGAATTCGTAGCAATCGCGCTATTCTTCTTTGCATTTACGACAATCATGGCGTATTACTATATAGCTGAGACCAATGTGGCGTATTTATTCTCGGGGCAAACTGAAAAGATTTTCATTTGGATAGCGAAGATTGCCTTTTTAATTGCAACATTTTACGGAACGATTCGTACATCAGACCTTGCCTGGGCAATGGGGGATGTTGGTTTAGGTTTAATGGTATGGATTAACGTCATTGCGATTTTAATTATTATGAAACCAGCGATTGTTGCTTTAAAAGATTACGAGAAACAGAAAAAAGAAGGCAAAGACCCTGTTTTCGATCCTCGTAAACTAGGAATTAAAGGTGCAGATTTCTGGATTGATTACAATGACAAGCGTCAAAATAAATAGTGCATAAAAAGAGTCCTCTCGAAATGAGAGGACTTTTGTTTTTGGATAAAGAGCTCGGCAACTTCTGCCGGACCAGCACACAACGTAAGATGCGGGCATTCAGCGCTTTTGTGAGGGGTGTGGCTTACGTTGTGCCCGTGGAAAGCGTCCGCCCGCAGCTGAGATCAATGGTGTTAGTTATCTAATATGTAGCTTAAAGTTATATAGAAACAGTATTTTCTATAGTAAATGGTATGGCATCATAATGCTTAGTGATATCCGGTATACGAGGGATAAGAAAAAGCCCGAAAATTTAATTTCGGACTTTTATATAAGGAATTAATCGGTAGGCAAGTCTTTCATTTTTTCTAAAGCAATAACAAAGGGTGGATCGTTTTGTTGATTTAAAAACTCATATTTTAACACATGTACGTATTTTTGTGGTAACTGACTAACATATTCGATCACAGCGTCTCGTTCTTCCTTGCCACCTGGATGACCATGGTAAATAACAAGGACAATTAAGCCTCCGATTGTTAGCAGTTGTAGTAAATCTTTAAGTGCTAAAATCGTGGTATTCGGTTTGGTTACGACTTCATGGTCACTACCTGGTAAGTAGCCAAGATTGAAAATAGCAGCCGTAACTGGCTTTTGGACATGTTTAGCTAGATTTTCGTGCCCCGTATGTAACACAAGGGCGCGATGTTCCAATGCGTTATCTAGCAGGCGATGCAAGGTTGCATCGACAGCATTTTTTTGCACATCAAACGCATAAACTTGTCCATTATCTCCGACAAGTTGAGCTAAAAATAAAGTATCATGGCCGTTTCCTGCTGTGGCATCTACAACTGTATCGCCTTCTTTAATCGTCTCTACTAATAACTGTTGTGCATATTGCAAGACGCGTTGAAGCTTCATTTTGGTACCTCAGCATTATAAAATTTGCCTTGCCAACTACCACGGCGTTCTAACTCCGCATCAATACCATTCAATACTTCCCATTTATTGACGCTCCACATTGGCCCAATCATTAAATCAATTGGTCCATCGCCTGTTATACGATGGATGACCATTTGCGGTGGTAAAATTTCTAATTGATCAGCTACTAGTTTTGTATAAACGTCTTGATCTAAAAATTCGAGCATGCCTTTTTCATATTGCTTGACCATTGGCGTCCCTTTTAAAAGGTGAAGTAAATGAATTTTAATGCCTTGGACATCGAGCTTTGCGACTGCTCGAGCAGTTTCCATCATCATATCGTAATCTTCTAGTGGAAGACCATTAATGATATGGGAGCAAACACGAATGCCATGTTTACGTAGTTTTTCAACACCTTCTACATATGTTGCATAGTCATGGGCGCGATTGATAAGGTTGGCTGTTTTTTCATGAACCGTTTGTAGTCCAAGTTCAATCCATAAATATGTGCGTTTGTTTAATTCAGCTAAATACTCAACAACATCATCTGGTAGGCAATCAGGGCGCGTTGCAATGGAAAGTCCTACTACACCTTCTTGCGCTAATGCTGCCTCAAATTTTTCTTTTAAGACAGGAAGCGGTGCATGGGTATTTGTATATGCTTGGAAGTAAGCCATATACTTGCCATCCTTCCATTTTTGATGCATTTTATCGCGAATTTCAGCAAACTGCACATCAATAGGATCTACTTTATTACCCGCAAAATCTCCTGACCCTGCAGCACTACAAAAAGTACAACCGCCAAATGCCACAGTGCCATCACGGTTTGGGCAATCGAAGCCTGCATCCAGCGCTACTTTAAATACTTTATGACCGAACTGATCACGTAAATAGCGATTCCATGTATAATATCTTTTCCCCTCTGAGGGAAAAGGAAAGTTTGTTTCTGTCATGTATTTCACTCCTCTAACGTTATATTTTATCATGTGCATAAGGTTCCGTCATATATAAGAATTTTAATATGTAGGAATGCTTAAAAACGATCTGCTTTTCAATGATGCTGGAAGGACAGTGGATGGCTACTGAAAGAGTGTAGTGTAGTTAATTTTTAAGCGAAAAATAAGGAGTTATTTATGAAGAAAGGGTAAATTTATTTTCCTTGTACTTTTTTACTTTTCAGCATAAACTAGCTATTTAGAGAAACGAAATAATGGAGGTCAAGGATATGCCAAAAAGTGTTTGGTTTTTAATTATCGGTATGCTTGTGAACACGACGGGCAACTCTTTTTTATGGCCTTTAAATGCCATTTATATGCATGATTATTTAGGAAAGACACTTGCAATGGCGGGCTTTGTCTTAATGTTAAATTCAGCAGCTGGTGTGTTAGGTAATCTATTAGGTGGCTATTTATTTGATAGAATTGGTGGCTATAAATCGATAATGATCGGAATTCTATTGACGGTTGCTTCGTTAATCGGCTTAACAATTTGGCATGGTTGGCCGCATTATGTGTGGTTTTTAACGGTACTTGGATTTAGCGGAGGCATTGTCTTTCCAGGGATGTTTGCGTTGGCAGGGGCGGCTTGGCCTGAAGGTGGACGTAAGGCATTTAATGCGATTTATTTAGCACAAAATGTAGGTGTTGCTGTTGGTCCGGCATTAGCAGGGATTGTTGCGGATTATCGCTTTGATTATGTTTTTGTCGTCAATTTAGCAATGTATATTTTGTTTTTCTTTATCGCGTTAATTACATTTAGAGGAATCGATTCGCAAAGTGTGGCACTGAAAAATGTTGTGAGTGAGAGTAAACGTATTACCAATAAAGCACCATTTTATGCACTGTTAATTTTAAGTTCATCTTCTGTATTATGTTGGCTTGCTTATTCACAATGGAGTGCGACCATCTCTTCCTATACGCAGGATTTAGGTTTAGGATTAAAACAATATAGTTTGCTTTGGACGATAAATGGACTTCTAATAGTAATTGGCCAGCCGCTAATCGCACCCCTTGTGCGCCGTTGGGAACATCAACTAAAACGACAACTTGTCTTTGGTATTATACTTATTGCAGCATCGTTTGGCATTGTAGCATTCGCAGAGGATTTTAAAATGTTTGCCGCTGCAATGGTCGTATTAACATTTGGCGAAATGTTTTATACACCAGCATTACCGACCATTGCCAATCAGCTGTCACCAAAAGGACGCGAAGGTTTCTACCAGGGCATTATTAATAGTGCGGCAACGGCAGGGCGTATGATTGGGCCATTGTTCGGCGGTATTATGGTGGATCAGTTTGGTATGATTGCACTTGTTTCGATTTTAGTGGTCATTGTATTAATCGGCATTTTCCCATGTCTTATCTATGACCGACCGTTACTGTTGAGTGACAGGCACGCAAACAATTCTGAAAATTAAAGACAATTTGTATGAAGCGGATGAGAAATCATTCGCTTTTTTTATTTTTCACATTGAAATCGATTTGCTAAAGGGATACAATCATACATATTCAAATATTTGAATATGTATAGATGAAATTGGGGGGATGAAGGTGGAGGAGGGCTTACAACAGTTTAAAGCCGATTTTTTTAAAGCATTAGCACACCCGTTACGAATAAGAATTCTAGAATTGTTGGTAGATGGTAAGAAAAGTGTCAATGAGATTCAAAGTTGTCTCGAAAAAGAGGGCTCGGCAGTGTCACAGCAACTAAGTGTATTACGGGCGAAAAACATTGTTTTTGGGACGAAAGAGGGGAAAAAAGTTTACTATTCTTTGAGTGATCCGATGATTGTGGAGTTGTTGCGTGTGGCTAAAGACATTTTTAACAACCATCTAATTCATACTATTTCTAGATTAGAAGAAATGACTGTTAGCGAAAATGAAGAAGAGAGCATATAAGATTTTATTATATCCCCATTAAAAACAGCCAAGTGTTAAAGAAAAAAACGGACTTGATTCGGTGAACTTTTATTTCGAAGGGAAGATTACTATATGAAATCACTGTTTACGGGGCGTTTTGAAGGGTATTCAGTTGATCATTTGAAAAAGGATTTATTGTCTGGAATTATCGTTGGCATTGTAGCAATTCCGCTCGCCATGTCTTTTGCCATCGCTTCTGGTGTCAAACCTGAATACGGTATTTATACAGCGTGTATTGCAGGGATACTGATTTCATTATTTGGTGGTTCAAAGTATCAAATTGGTGGACCTACGGGCGCCTTTGTGCCAATTTTATTAGCAATTGTTTTAGCGTATGGCTATGAAAATTTATTGCTTGCAGGATTAATGGCAGGTGTCTTGTTATGCTTAATGGGCATTTTTAAGCTCGGCTCCCTCATAAAATTTATTCCGCGTCCTGTTACGATCGGTTTTACAGCGGGAATTGCCGTCATTATTTTTACTGGTCAAATAGCGAATTTTTTAGGTTTGACGAATATTACACGCCATGAATACTTCATTGCCAATATGAAAGAACTCTTTTTGCATATTAGTACAACGAATTATAACAGTATTTTCATCGCAATCGTTTGTCTTGTTTTGCTTGTGGGTACACCTAAAATTTTTCCGAAAGTACCGGGCGCATTAGTTGGCATCGTTGTTTCGACGCTTGTTGCTACCTTCTTTTTTTCAGGGCAAGTGGCAACCATTGCAACAGCTTACGGTCAAATTCCAAATTCACTCCCAGCGTTTAAGATACCTGAAATGACGTTAGAGAAATTGCAATTATTAATTGGACCTGCCTTTGTCATTGCTATGTTGGGTGGTATTGAGTCGCTTTTATCGGCGGTTGTGGCTGACGGAATGACAAACAGTAAGCATAACAGCAATCGAGAACTTGTCGGACAAGGGATCGCGAATATCGTCACACCATTGTTTGGTGGCATTCCTGCTACGGGGGCAATTGCGCGGACTGCAACGAATATTAAAACGGGAGCGGCTTCCCCGATGTCTGGTATAATTCATGGTGTTTTTGTGTTAATAACATTATTGTTATTAGCGCCTTTTGCTTCGTATATACCATTAGCTAGTATGGCACCAGTGTTGATGGTTGTGGCGTGGAATATGAGTGAACGCAAGCATTTTGCTCATATTGCCAAAGCGAAATCAGGCGATTCACTTGTCCTAATCATTACATTTTTGCTGACGGTTTTCACCAGCTTAACGATCGCTGTTGAAGTCGGGCTAGGTTTGGCCATTATATTGTTTGTTAAACGAATGAGTGAGAAATTGGTTGTTCATAAAGTTTTACCGGATCATACAAAAAAGAGCGGCAAGGTTCAGCCTCAAGTGGTCAATCAAAAGCACGACTGTCCACAAATTAGTCTGTATACGATAGAGGGTCCACTATTTTTTGGCGCAGCGCAAACTTTTGAAGACACATTACTCCCTGCAATGCACGACCAACCGAGGGTTTTAATTTTACGGATGGGAAAAGTGCCTTTTATGGATGCGACGGGGGTATCTTATTTTAGCCACGTTGTGGAAAACTTCACTACAAAAGGTGGCACGGTGTTAGTAACAGGTGTGCAGGAAGAGGTAAAAGCAACACTAATGCATAATGGGGTATACGATCAAATAGGTAATGATAATTTCTATGAGCATACGGGAGAAGCAATTAACAGGGCACTAAAAGAGTTGGATAGCAATAAATGCCTCGGTTGCAAACACTTTGCCTTCCGCGAATGCACGCATTTATCGAGTGACAGGCACGCAAAAAATTCTGACAATTTAGGACAATTTAGTGAAAGCTCCACACGATAATAGGTCGTGTGAAGCTTTTTTAGTTGGATGCTATGCACCATTATTCGTTTTGTTGAACTTCGCAATATCCGCAATATGAGAGTGAAGCTTGCGATGTTTGAGATATGTAACATTTGAGAATACTGGTATCGAGGAAGGGAAAGACAGATGGTGTATTATGCTTATAGTGATAATAGGAGCTATATGGATAATCCTCCATGTTGTCAACGATAGGTGGTGCGGTTGAAATGGGATTGCGGTGGATATAGCGACTTACACTAAGTAAATCTCGTTGTGAGGGAACAAGGTCTGCAAAATAGCGACTCTCATACAAATGCCCGCAATATTCATATTTCTTTTTGAAGTAATTACTATAGCGCCAATTAATGACCGCCATTAATTTCCCTAGTGGTACTTCAGGTGAGCGAACTAGCAGATGATAGTGATTAGACATAATGCAATAGGCAACGATGCTAAACGTGTATTTATGGTAGGCATATTGCAAGACACGAAAAAATGCATCATAATCGTCAACAGTCAAAAAAATAGTTTGACGATTGTTGCCACGCATCACTACATGATGATAATGATCTGGGGACCAAAGTCGTTTTTTTCTTGGCACGAAAATCGTTCCTCCTTTTACCGTTTTCTTTAGCATAAAAAAGGAGTGTAAAAGGCGTCAAATGGACGAAAGTTAAGTAAATAACGAATTTATTAATTTTGTTAGCAGAAAAAGGCTGAAAATTTCATAACACTATTGAAAAATGATAGGAAATAATTTTTTTGGAAATTGTGTGAGAATTGTGTGCGTGCCTGGCACCGTTAAAAAGAGGCTTGTGCTTTTTGGGACTTTCCATTAGAATAAATGCAATACATGTAAAGACATTGATGAGGAATAGTAAATTTGTGGTTCTTTTTAGAGAGCTAGCGGTTGGTGCAAGCTAGTAGGGATGCAAATTGAACTCGCCTGCTGAGTCTGCGTACATAACTGTATGTGTGCCGTCCTTTCCGCGTTAAGGAAGCTTGAGCCGAGTGTAATCACTAATTTGGGTGGTACCGCGGGAGATAAGAATACTCTCGTCCCTTTCTGACAAAGGAAGGGGCGAGTTTTTTTATTTTTTAAATATTTTGTCAATTCTTACGATAAGTAGTATTGAACATATATAAGGAGGAAATAGTATGAGCTTTAATCATCAACAAGTTGAAAAAAAGTGGCAGCAATATTGGGATGTCAATAAAACATTCAAAACAGAAAATGAAACGGATAAACCGAAATTTTATGCACTGGATATGTTCCCTTATCCATCAGGAGCGGGACTTCACGTAGGGCATCCTGAAGGGTATACAGCAACAGATATCCTTTCGCGTTTCAAACGTATGCAGGGCTTCAATGTTCTACATCCAATGGGATGGGATGCATTCGGTTTACCAGCAGAGCAATATGCATTAGATACAGGGAATGACCCTGCAGAATTTACAGCAAAAAATATTGCAACATTCAAGCGTCAAATTCAAGAACTAGGGTTTAGCTATGATTGGGATCGTGAAATAAACACAACAGATCCAGAATACTACAAATGGACGCAATGGATTTTCATTCAATTATATAAAAAAGGCTTAGCATATGTAGATGAAGTCGCTGTAAACTGGTGCCCTGCATTAGGTACAGTGCTAGCAAATGAAGAAGTCATTGATGGAAAATCTGAGCGTGGTGGACATCCGGTAGAACGTCGTCCAATGAAACAGTGGATGCTAAAAATCACGGCTTATGCGGATCGCCTAATCGATGATTTAGAAGAAGTAGATTGGCCTGAATCGATTAAAGATATGCAACGCAACTGGATTGGTCGTTCTGAAGGTGCAGAAGTAACGTTTGGCATTGAAGGATCAGACAAAAACTTTACGGTCTTTACGACACGCCCAGATACATTATTCGGCGCAACGTATACAGTACTTGCCCCAGAACATAAACTGGTAGCTGAAATTACAACGGCTGAACAACAAGCTGCTGTAGAGGCTTACCTTGAAAAAGTAAAAATGAAATCTGATTTAGAGCGTACGGATTTAGCGAAAGAAAAAACAGGTGTATTTACAGGCGCCTATGCAGTAAATCCGATTAACGGTAAAAAAGTGCCAATTTGGATTGCAGATTATGTGTTAGCGACTTATGGTACTGGCGCTATTATGGCGGTTCCAGCTCACGACGAGCGTGATTACGAATTTGCCAAAGAGTTTGGCTTAGACATCGTTGCAGTGCTTGAAGGTGGCGACATCGACAAAGAAGCATTTACAGGTGATGGTCAGCACATTAACTCTGACTTCCTTAACGGCTTAAATAAAGCAGATGGGATTGCAAAAGCAATTGAATGGTTAGAGGAAAAAGGCGTTGGTGAGAAAAAAATATCTTACCGTCTACGTGACTGGTTATTCTCACGTCAACGTTATTGGGGCGAACCAATTCCAATGATTCATTGGGAAGATGGTACAACGACGCCAATTCCAGAAGCAGAATTACCATTAATGCTTCCAAAAACGGATAATATCCGTCCATCAGGAACAGGAGAATCACCATTAGCCAATATTACGGATTGGGTAAATGTTGTAGATCCAAAAACAGGTATGAAGGGTCGTCGTGAAACAAATACAATGCCACAATGGGCAGGTTCTAGCTGGTACTTCCTACGTTATATCGACCCGAACAACAAAGAAGCAATTGCTGACCCAGAGTTGCTAAAACGTTGGTTACCAGTTGATATTTATATTGGTGGTGCAGAGCATGCCGTATTGCACTTACTATACGCACGCTTCTGGCATAAAGTACTATACGATTTAGGTGTCGTACACACGAAAGAGCCATTCCAAAAATTATTTAACCAAGGGATGATTCTTGGTGAAGGTAATGAAAAAATGTCTAAATCAAAAGGCAATGTCGTCAACCCAGATGAAATTATTGAATCGCACGGTGCAGACACATTGCGCCTTTATGAAATGTTCATGGGTCCATTAGAAGCTTCAGTTGCATGGTCAACGAATGGCTTAGATGGTGCTCGTCGTTTCTTAGACCGTATTTGGCGTTTACTTGTTAATGAAGAAGATGGTACTTTATCAGCGAAGGTTCAAGCTTCGGACGATAAGTTCCTAGAAAAGTCATATCACCAAACAGTGAAAAAAGTAACAGAAGACTACGAAGGCATTCGTTTCAATACAGCAATTTCGCAAATGATGGTATTCATTAATGATTGCTATAAAGCAGAAGTACTTCCAAAGGCTTACGCTGAAGGGTTTGTGAAAATGCTAGCACCAATCGCACCACATATTGCAGAAGAACTATGGCAGCTATTAGGTCATGAAGAAACACTATCTTACGAACAGTGGCCAGCATACGATGAGTCTAAGCTAGTAGACGATGAAGTAGAAGTAGCTGTGCAAGTGGCAGGTAAAGTACGTGCAAAAATTATCGTAGCAAAAGATGCTTCAAAAGAAGAGATTGAAAAAGTGGCATTAGCCGATGAAAAAGTACAAGAATATATGGCAGGCAAAGACTTGGTAAAAATTATTGTCATCCCAGGTAAACTTGTTAATATCGTTGTTAAATAAGAAATAGGAAGAACCGTGAACTACGCTTTTGTTAGCGTACTTCACGGTTTTTTTGTCGACATCTGCCAATGAATAGGAAAAATAAAACGACATTTATTGACAAAAGATGGGTAAAAAAGATATTATTTTATATTTTTATAGCAAAATATGTATCTTTTGGCGTTGATAAAGGTTAAAATTCTCTATGTATATAGTAATGAAAACACTGAGAAAAGGAGCATATTTATGAAAAAGTCACAAAGATTGAGCGATAAAGTGTTATTGTTCGCAAGTGTTGTCGTAATCCTCATTGTAGGGTTAGTGATAGGTATTTTATATATGAATACAAATAATTCCGTTGAAGGGGCAATCGGTCGTGATGGCGTATCCAAAGCACAAACAATAGCCTCATTATTAGATGTAGAAGCGTATAAAAAATTAATCGAATCAGAGGACTCATCGTTATATAAAGAGTTGCGAGAAGAATTAAATACATTACGTATACATAATGGTTTGTTATATGCTTATGTGTTATATCCACCAACAGAGGGAGAAAATTTGAAATTTTTAGTCGACGGTTTACCGTTAGATGAAGAAATGGCTGGTGCTATGGGGGATCCATCTGAAGTCCTTACATATAATGATGGTCAAAAGGCAATTGATAATAATGGCTACTACTCAGATATTCAAAAAAGTGAAACATACGGTTCTTTAATGTCTGCGATTACACCATTAAAAGATAGTGCTGGAGAAATAGTTGCCTTTGTCGGTGTAGATATGATGGCAAATGAGGTACAAGCTGTTCAAAGCGATGTGCTAAAACAAACGATTCCATATATCGTCGTTATTTTATTGCTGGGCGGTATTATTTTAATTGCTATTATTCGTTTTTATACAAATCGTCTATTACAACCGCTAGTCGTGTTAAAAGAAGTTGCCGAGCAATTCGCAGATGGCGATATTCGAAGCGCGGAAAAAGGCTTAGAATCGATTAAAGTAGCAGGTAATAATGAAATATCTGCATTTTCTAAAGCATTTACACAATCGATGTACAAATTAAAAGAAACATTCCAAATGATTCATGGAACAGCTTCTAATTTACAACAAGCGATTGAAAATATTCATACTTCAACAGCAACGGTAAGCAGTTCCAATAGCGAAGTAGCGAATAGTATTGTAACAATTGCTAGTGGAAGCGAGCAGCAACGTGCAAACAATGAAGAAGTTGTACGTGCAATGGAAGAAATGGTGTCAGGCATTCAACGTATGGCAGATGCTACAACAAATGTAGCAGAATCATCGAATGATATTACAGAGCGTGTTCAAACAGGTGTATCAGACTCTGAAAATGTCGTAATGAAAATCCAACAAGTTGAAAATTCAGTTCTTGCTACATCTGATCATGTTACGGAAATGGGTAAACAATTCCGTTCAATTGAAGAAATGGTCGCTGTTATTACAAGTATTGCCGATCAAACGAATTTACTTGCATTAAACGCAGCAATCGAAGCGGCGCGTGCAGGCGAAGCAGGAAAAGGCTTTGCCGTTGTAGCCGATGAAGTACGAAAATTAGCAGAAATGTCGCGTGTGTCTGCTGAAAATATCCAAAATCAATTACAAAGTTTCAGTATTACAACGACGAAGGCATTGGAAGAAATGCAAACGAGTGCTACAAGTGTGAAAGATGGTAGCGAAGAAGTTGGCAAAATTGGTCAAGCATTAGTGAAGATTTTACAAGGGGTGCAAAGCGTCAACCAAGAAATACAAGAAAACTCAGCGATTATCGAGCAAATGTCAGCAAGCTCAGAGGAAGTATTGGCCTCAGCTGAACAAATGAACAACGTTATTATTATGAATGCAGAACGTGCGGAAAGTGTAGCGAGTGCATCCGACCAACAAATGACGATTGTCCATGATTTAGAGTCTGTTGTTGAGGAATTAGAAAACAGTTCTAAAGCGATGTTTAATGCGATCAATCATTTTAAAATTTAAAAAACGAGCGCGGCTTCATAATTTGAAAAGTAGGCGTTAGAAAAAAGTGTCCGTAATATGGGCACTTTTTTCGTTTTAGTGAAACCAACTGACAATTAATGACGACTATAGGGTGAATGATAAAGGAGGGGCTCGTTTGAGTGAGCATTTAACAGCCATTATGGCCGAGCACGGCGAGTATTGCCTGCGTGTGGCTTATTTATATGTGCGAGACTGGTCGATTGCTGAAGAAATCGTACAAGATGTATTTCTCGCCTATTACTTGCAACAGGATCGCTTTGAACAAAGAGCTTCGCTGAAAACCTATTTAGTGAAAATTACAGTACATAAAAGCCATGACTATTTAAGAAGCTGGAAAAATAAACGCCATCAATTATTTGGCAAGCTGCATTTTGGAGCAAGTAAAAAAACGCCAGAAAGAGATCTTATCCAAGCACAAGAGCGAGTGACGTTGCAAGCAGCTTTATTTGAGCTACCCATTTCTTATAGGGAAGTGTTAATTCTTTATTATTATCAAGAATTAAAAGTACGGGAAATAGCAGAGGTGCTAGGCAGTACTGACAATACAGTAAAGACAAGGTTGCGAAGAGCAAGACAACTGCTTCAAAACAAACTCGAACAAAGCGATTGGGAGGTGCTAGGAGATGACATCGTTTAAAAACAAGCTGGATCAGGAAATAGGGGAAGCGCCCCGATTTACAAAGGCATTACAAGAGCGTATTGTGCATAGTGCCGAGCAACAACAGCACAAACAAAGTCGCAACTGGCAATATCCAACAATAATTGTTGGTGCAATCGTGACGTTGCTGTTTTTATTCATTGTTGGGCCATTCCAGCAAACAGCATATCCACAGCATGCTTCCATTGTTGAATTAGCAAAAAATGAGGAAATACAACAGTTGTCCATTGCATCAAATGGGAATGAAAATTCATTTAAAGCAGGAAGAACAGGCTGGGTTATCGGGCAACAACAGTACGAAAAAGGGGCAGAAACAAAGCTGATTGAAAACGTCCTTCAACATGGCGTTGTAGCGCAAAAAAATGACTATTTTCATGTAATCAATAATATGTGGGTACAATTTAGCAATGGGCAAACGGTAAAGTTAAGTATGTATAAAAATATGGAACAACTTGCTTTTCTTGATGAAAAAACAAATACTTTTTATATAGTCAATGATGAACAGGCTGTCACGGCCTTTACAGACTTTAATTTTAAGGAAGCTCCTTTTAAAATTACAGCATTTCTCGTATGGCTTGGCGTTATGTTACTTGGAGGTTGGGTAATCGAAAGAGCTGTTCGCTGGAAATTTAATATTCCAAAAGAGCCGCGGTTTGTAAATGACAAGCATCAGAAAACGGCAATTATTTTGAAGTTCTTTAACTGTGTTGTGCTTGTTATATTTAATATAAAAACTTGGATTATTTTTATTGTAGCCGACTTCGCGCTTGTTTCAGTGACAATGTTGCCTCATTTAGTAACCGAATATTATTTTGGACGACATGAAAAACGACATTATGTGGCGATAATAAATGCTGTTTACTTACTTATTGTATTTATCGCTTTTGTCATTTGGGTTCAATAACTGAAAAAAGATGTTTCGCGAGTTTGCGAAGCATCTTTTTTGTTTGTTATGTAAATCATCGTGCTAGTCGTCTGCTTGTGGAACACGACTAGCCTGCTGTAGCAAAAATTGACAGAGGCATGACACAATAAAGCTAACGGCTAAACCGTATAAAAAACTAAACTGGATGCCGACAGCAATACCAAGCGCAATCGACAACAATACAGCAACCCAACTTTGTTTATGAATCGTGCGATTTGCAAATAACAGCAATAAGATAAATGGCAACATTGTAATATGGATAAAGGCAAAGCTATAAATCACACCTAAAATCGTGATTTTAATGGATATAAATAGACTAAAGAGTACAACTAGCAAGCCAATTAAATAGTAATAATACGGTTTCCTTGTCGTAAAAAAGCGTTTTGTTGCGCGCATTTCTACAAGTAATGTTGTGACAATGGCTAACAGC
This sequence comes from Lysinibacillus sp. 38-6, assembly GCF_046245175.1. GTDB lineage: Bacteria > Bacillota > Bacilli > Bacillales_A > Planococcaceae > Lysinibacillus. The sequence goes on along the minus strand of NZ_CP176417.1, from coordinate 2,224,974 downwards.
GTAATAACGAGAAAGGCAAACGTCAGAAAACCTGGCTGTACTTCATATAAAAAAGTTAGGATTAAAATTTGAAATTGACCATATGAGCCGCCATACAATGCAATCATTAAGATGGCTGTAAAGGACAATGTTAATAAAGCTAAAACGACACCTGATGAAAATAAGCTACGGCGTACTTTTTTAGGTTTAATAAAGGCGATTAAATACCAAGTCGATTTATCAAACAACACTTTCCCTAAAATAGCTAATTGGATGACAACATAAAATAATAGGATTTCACTGTTTTTAAAGTAAAATAAATAAGGGTGATATAAGCGAATGCCTTCATAAACCGTGCTTGCTCCATTTTGTACAAAATAAAAAATCGGGATAAAAATAAGTAAAGAAAATAACAGGATAATAAATAACGTATCTAACCATAATATCCCTTTTATAGACAAGAAACGATCTAATGCTAACATCCCTACTAAAAATAATGCCAATGTGATGGGCACTGGGACATTGAACATAATCGTTGATAACACACTGATGCTAATGAATTGGATTAGCCAAATTTCAATGCCTGTTAGTAGGTAAAACAGGCGTACTACTTGTAAATTCATACCACTGAGTTTTTCTTGCATTTTTATCATTAAAAAACTTTGTTGGTGCTGGCTTTGTGCATAGCCACTTTTATTTAAAAAAGAACCAAGCACGATAAACGAAAGAGCTGTTGCTACTGTATAGCAAATACCTGCCATAAAACCAAATGAAATAAGAGCGGATGGGGAGGAAAGTAAAAAATTACCGCTAATCCATCTAGCTAATAATACGATGACACCGGCTGTTGTACTTAAACTTGCTAGCGGGACGAGAAGTGAAAGTTTTTTAACATACATTTTTACTACCCTCTATACTTTTGTGATACTTTGTATTGACGTGGCGACTGATGATATTTTTTCTTAAAAGCGACACTGAAATAATGCTGACTATTAAAACCGCAGCTTTCTGCAATAGAGGACATACTTGCCTCCATATTGTCATTCATCTTTTTAATCGCCATTTCTAAGCGATAATTATTAATATACTCGTTAATGCCAATCGATTGCTCCTCCAAAAATTTACGACTTAAATAACTTGGATTTAAATGGATTTTTTCAGCAATAATATTGAGCGTCAGTTTTTCATGATAATTTTCATGAATAAATGACAGGGCACTTTGGATCGCATCATGATTAGAGCTCCACGCTTTATATTTTTCGACTATAGCATTTAATTCACTGGCAATAACAGGCTTTGTTAAATAGTCCTTCACCCCGATACGCAATGCTTGCTGCGCGTATTCAAAGGTTTGAAATGCTGTCACCATAATAATATCTAATTCATAAAGCTCTTTTAGTTCCTTGCTCAGCGTAATACCATCCTTTCCAGGCATTTGTATGTCTAGAAAGGCGATAGTCATGCGATGTTTTTTAGCTACTTGTAATGCTTGAGAAGCATCGAGAGCAGTGTGAAATTTCCAATTAGGAAAATGTGGCTTTAATAAATAAATCATTTGTTCTAACTCTAACGGCTCGTCATCGGCGATTAATATATTCATGTTGTTCATCCTTTCTACTTCTATAACTTACGCAGGTACATGAATAGTAACAGTATAGAGTTGCTCCTCACTAATGGTCGAAAATAAAATATTTTCAAGTCCATAAATAAGTTCTAAACGTTTTTGAACATTTTCAAGTCCGTAGCCTTGCTGTAAATCTTCTTCACTAGGTTGACGCGCCATACTGTTTGGCTGTGTATTCGTTATTTCAATCAATAAGAACTTGTCCATTTTTTTTATATAAATGGATAGCTCAGCAGGACCAATGTGCTTTTCAAATCCATGCTTAAAGGCGTTTTCAATAATCGTCTGAAAAATAAACGGGGGAATTTTGACAGCAAACGCTTCGTGATCAATAAATTTGCGTATGGTTAAACGATGCCCAAAGCGTAGCTGTTGAATATTTAAATAGCTATCAACAAATTGGACTTCGTTTTTTAATGCGATTAACACATCATGGTCATTATATTTAAATTTAAAAAACGTTGCTAAAGCTTCAATACCAGCAACTAAATCTTCTTTACGATTCATGCGTGCTAAGCTTAATAAAGAATTTAAAGCATTAAAAAAGAAATGTGGCTGAATTTGTTGATTGAGTTGCAAAATATTAGCACGCTGTAAATCTTGCTCGAGCTCCAAATGTCTTTTTTCTTCTTCGAGACTATCAATCTGTTTTTCAAATATAAAGATAAATGTAAGCAGAAAAGCTCCAATAATTGGAGCGATTACACATAGGAGAATATAAATGTTGAATGTTTCTAGTTGTAACATAACGAAATGGACCTCTCCTGATTTTTATAAGTGTAAATAACATTAAACTAAATTTTCTGCAAAATGGCAAGCTACCTGATGTGTGTCAGTTATTTCCCGCAACGCCGGTATTTCCGTTCGACATTGCTCGGTTGCAAACGGACAACGAGTGTGAAAGCTACAACCGCTAGGCGGATTAAGCGGTGATGGAATATCACCTTTTAAAATAATACGCTCCTTCCGATGTTGCTTATCGATAATTGGTATGGACGAAAAGAGTGCTTTCGTATAAGGATGAAGCGGTTGAGAGAACAGGGAATGCTTATCAGCAATTTCAACAACTTTTCCGAGATACATGACCATAATCCGATCAGAAATATGGCGCACAACACTCAAATCGTGCGAAATAAATAAAAATGTTAAATCGAGATCTCGTTGTAATTGCTTTAGTAAATTTAATATTTGTGCTTGAATGGATACGTCTAAGGCAGAAACCGATTCATCACAAATAATAATTTTTGGATTCACTGCGAGTGCCCTTGCAATACCGATACGTTGTCTTTGCCCACCAGAAAATTCATGTGGATAACGTTCGAGATATTCTGGACGTAAGCCAACGAGTGCCATTAATTCGAGCATGCGAGCCTCCTGTTGCGCAGGTGGAACAATTTTTTGAATGGACATGGCTTCCGTCAGCATTTTGCGAATCGTTCTGCGTGGATTGAGGGAAGCATAAGGATCTTGGAAAATAATTTGAATATCCTTTCTTGCAACACGCAGCTCTTTTTTGTTCATCGCGACTAAGTTTTTGCCGAACAATAATACCTCACCAGATGTCGGCTCATCCAATCGTAAAATCGCACGACCTGTTGTCGATTTCCCACAGCCTGATTCACCAACGATGCTCAACGTTTCTCCTGGCATAATATCGAAAGAAACGCCATCTACCGCTTTCACAACTTGCTGTGCACCAAACAGTTTTTCTTTTTTTAAGAAAAAATGTTGTTTCAAATCATTTACTTGTAATAATGGTTGCGTGTTTTCTTTCATTGTCATACCATCATCTCCTCCTGCGCAGATTGTCCTTGCCACTCTTCACTATACATCCAGCATCTGACCTTTTTATCCGGCTCGACCGTCATCAGCTCAGGTTGTTGTTCGCGACAGAGCGCTGTTGCAAATGGGCAGCGTTCTGCATACCGGCAGCCAATCGGGTAATGATAGGGGCTCGGTACTGTGCCGTGAATCGTCGAAAGCTCTTCTTGATCTTCATAGAGCTTTGGTAATGATTGAATTAAACCTTTTGTATAAGGATGAAGCGGTTTTGCAAATAGGCTGTCCGTTGCACCTTCCTCCACTACTTGACCTGCGTACATTACCGCGATTTTATCGCAAATTTCAGCTACCACGCCGAGGTCATGTGTAATAAAAATAATGCTCATGCCTAATTGTTGTTGCAAGTTACGAATAATATCGAGTATTTGCGCCTGAATCGTTACATCCAGTGCAGTGGTCGGTTCATCGGCAATTAATACATCGGGTGTACACGCTAAAGCCATCGCAATCATAATTCTTTGGCGCATACCACCACTTAGTTGATAAGGTTCTTGCTTCGCTCTTTTTTCTGGTGCGGGTATACCGACAAGGCGAATCATTTCCACTGCCTGTTGCCATGCTTCTTTACGGGACAAGCCTTGATGTAAGCGGATTGTTTCAGCAATTTGTTCACCAACTGTTAATACAGGATTGAGGCTCGTCATCGGTTCCTGGAAAATCATTGAGATTTTATTCCCTCGTATTTTGCGTAGCTCTTCCTCTGATAATTTCAGTAAATCGGTATTGTTTAGTAGTATTTCACCATTAATAATTTTACCTGGTGGTGAAGGGACTAGTCTTAGAAGGGAAAGGGAAGTCATGGATTTTCCACAGCCTGATTCACCTACAATGCCTAGCGTTTCACCTTTATGAAGTGTAAATGATACACCATCAACAGCTTTGGCAACCCCCTCACTGGAATAAAAGTATGTTTGTAAGTTGTTTACTTCCAATACAGTATCTCGTTTCATTGCATTTCCCCCCTAATTTAAATCAATTCGTTTATTAAATAGTCTGTATAAAATATCGACAAATAGATTGATCACAACAAATATTAAAGATGCGACAAGGACGCCACCTTGCACAACTGGGATATCTCGTGTACGAATCGCATCGACAATCATACGCCCCAGTCCGTTGACAGCGAAAACCGATTCTACTAATACAGTACCGCCGAGTAATGTACCAAACTGTAAACCTACGACTGTAATAACAGGAATTAAAGCATTGCGTAAGGCATGTTTTAAAATAATAACGTACCCTTTTAAACCCTTCGCTTTGGCGGTGCGAATATAATCTTGATTGACCACATCCAGCATACTGGAGCGGGTCATGCGGGCTACAATGGCAGCACCTCCAGCACCCAGTGTAATGGCAGGCAAAATAATATGTTTTGCACTTTCCCAACCTGCTACAGGCAACCATTGTAGCTGTACTGAAAAGACATACATTAATAAAATGCCTAGCCAAAAGCTTGGTAGGGAAATACCTAAAAGCGCGACAATCATTAAACCAACATCTAACAAAGAGTATGGACGTATTGCGGAAATAATACCGGCAATAAGACCGAGCACAATCGTAATTAAAATGCTGTAAAACGCCAGTTCAATTGTAATAGGTAAACGAGTAGTAATTTCCTCAAGGACAGGCTGTTTATTTTTTAAAGAGTGCCCCATATCACCATGTACAAGATTGTTAATGTATTCACCGTATTGTACATAAAGAGGCTTGTTTAATCCTAAATTTTCTCGTAATTCTTCAACAGTTTCATTGGACGCCCCTTCACCAGCTAAAATAAGGGCGGGGTCACCGGGAATCATCTGCATAATTAAAAACACAACGAGTGTTACACCTAATGTAACCGGGATAATCTGGGCAATTCGTTTTATTATAAATAGTGTCATATCGCTACACTCCTTTAATTTTTCATTCTAGGATCAAGTGCATCTCGCAAACCATCACCGAACAAGTTAAAGCCGAGTACAAGTATCGAAATCATTATGCCCGGGAACAGTGCCATATAAGGTGCAGTGAAAATAAAATCTCTACCATTTGAAAGCATGGCACCCCATTCCGGTGATGGAGGCTGCGCACCTAAACCTAAAAATGATAAACCCGCTGCAGATAAAATGGCTGTCGCTAAACGCATAGACGCTTGCACAATAATTGGTGATAAAATATTAGGAAAAACATGTTTTGCTATAATCGTTACATCATTTGCGCCAAGTGTTCTAACGGCATCGATATATTCCAATTTCTTTACTTCCATTGTGGAACCGCGCACGATACGCGCGAACATTGGAATAGAGAAAAAGCCAACAGCTATTGTGACGTTGATAAGGCTAGGGCCTAATGCACTGACAATCGCCAAAGCTAGTAAAATACCAGGAAAGGCTAGCATGATATCTAATATTCGGCTAATAATGGAGTCTATCCATCTGCCGTAATAGCCAGCAATAAGCCCGAGCAATGTGCCAATCGTGCCACCAAAAAGTACGGCAGAAAAACCGACACCAATTGAAAGGCGTGCACCATATAAAATTCGACTAAAAATATCGCGTCCTTTATCATCAGTTCCCATTAAATGCTCTAAACTAGGTGCTTGTAATTTTTGATCCAATTGCACATCGTACGGATCAAACGGGGCGATGAAAGGACCGATAAGAAACATAATGAGATAAAGAAGGATAATGATGCCACCCGCAACTGCCGCTTTATTTTTTTTAATTTTGTTGACAAAATTAATCCTATTTTTCTTCCGAGATGCTTTGCGCGCATCCAATAACATCGACTGATCCATCGTTGTCGTTACTTTTTCCATAGTGATATCTCCTTTTTTAATAGATGTGATATCAATTTATTGAAAAGCGCACGGAAAGTAAATATTTTAAGAGAGATTAGTCAGAAAATTTAAAAAACAAGTAAAGATTTTAAAAAACAACGGTATTTTATTTCTTTATAATTCGAAATGTAAGCAATCAATAATTGAGGAGGAGTCGTTTATATGAAGAAAATGAAATGGTTGTTATTTTTAGCGCTAATGACTGTCGCACTATTGCAGGCTTGCTCTACTGCAAGTAACAATAGCGAAGAAGGTTCTAAGGAAGGAGCAAAAAGTGTAGGAGGCGAACTCATTGTCTTAAGAGCATCTGATGCTACGAGCCTCGATCCGCATTTTATTACAGATATTCCTTCAGCAAATATTATTCATGGTAAAGTCTATGAAACATTAGTAGCGTTTGATAGAGATCGCAATATTGTGCCATTATTAGCAAAGTCGTGGGAGCAAAAGGACGAGTTAACGTGGACATTTACTTTAAATGAAGGCATTAAGTTCCATGATGGCGAGGATTTTAACGCAGAAGCTGTGAAAACGACATTTAATCGTATTTTAGATCCAGCGACTGGCTCACCACAACGCGATAAGCTATCGATGATTAGTGAAGTCGTGGTGGATGATACGTATGTTGTCACATTAAAATTAAAAAATCCATATGCACCGCTACTGTCGATTTTAGCGAGCCAAGAAGGTAGCATTATTAGCCCGAAAGCCATTGCGGATTCAGCAGATCAACTTGCGACAAATCCAGTGGGAACGGGTCCATTTATTTTTGAATCATGGAAATCAGGTCAAGCCATTACATTAAATACAAATAAGGATTATTGGGGTACAGTTCCGAAAATTGACAAAGTGACATTTAAAATCGTACCTGAAGATTCAACGCGTTTAGCGATGATTGAAAGTGGAGAAGCACATATTGCCGATCAAGTACCTGTTACGGATATCGACAGAATTGAAAACTCGTCCACAATGAACTTATTCCGTACAGAAGGGCTAGCTGTGGAGTTTATCGGCTTTAATGTCAAAGATTCACTATTATCAAATGTTAAAGTACGTCAGGCAATCAGTTATGCAGTCGATCGTGAAGCGATTATTAGCGGCATTTATAATAATGTAGGCACACTGGCTAATTCAGCAATGAGTCCAAAAGTAATCGGTTATTCAAGTGAAACAAAAGCATATGATTATGACGTTGTGAAAGCAAAGCAATTATTAAAAGAAGCAGGCATTAAAGAAGGCACGAAAATTAAATTACTTACAAGTGATCGCAAAGAGCGCATTAATATGGCAGAAGTAGTGCAATCACAATTAAAGGGGATTGGCTTAGATGTCGATATTCAAGTGATGGAATATGGTGCATTTATTTCAGAAATTACGAAAGAACATCATCAAATGTTTATTAGTGGCTGGGGTAATGCTACTGGGGACGCTGATTACAACCAATACAATCTGTTCCATACAGCTTCTATGGGCGCACCAGGCAATCATTTCTATTATAGTAATCCAGAAATTGATAAACTAATTGAAGAAGGTCGTTCGGAATCAGATCAAGCTACTCGTAATGACATCTACAAAAAAGCGATGCAATTAGAGCTAGATGAGGCGGTCTATATTCCTGTTCGCAATTATGAACACATTGCGGTTTATAGTAATACGGTAAAGGGCTTTTGGTTGGATGCATCGAATTATACAATGCTTAGTGGCGTTGAAATTGTCCAATAAAGGCATGGGATGGAATTTGTTTTATTACTAATATTCAAATACAAATGGGGAGAGTGAACAATGAGCACACTATTGCTGAAAAATGTGAGATTAGAAGAAGCTTTTGAACATGACAATGAGCATATTGTTGCAACACGTACAGCTATTTATGATGTCCTAATTGAAGATGGACATGTAAAAGAGGTCGGCAAAAATATTGTAGTACCTGAAAATAGTAAAGTATTGGATGCACAACAACAATTATTAGTTCCTTCCTTCCGTGAAATGCATATTCATATCGATAAAACGTATTTTGGTGGGGAGTGGCAAGCACCAAGACCTATTACAAAAGGAATATTAACACGGATTGAGGAAGAGCAAACATTGTTACCGAAGCAGTTACCGACGGCGGCTTATCGTGCCGAGGAAATGGTGAAATGGCTTATTGCTCAAGGGCATACACATATTCGTTCACATTGTAATGTGGATCCACAAATTGGCACGAAGCATATCGAAATTACAAAGCAAGTGTTAGATAAATATAAGGACCAAATTACGTATGACATTGTAGCCTTCCCACAGCATGGTCTTCTTCGTTCAAATGTAGAAGGATTAATTCGTGAGGCCATGACAATGGGGGCAACATTAGTGGGCGGTGTTGATCCATCGATTGTTGATCGCAATATCGAAAAATCATTGCAAACAACAATGCAAATTGCGCAAGACTATAATACGGGTATCGATATTCATATTCATACAGCTAATACATTAGGTGAATTTGAATTTTATAAGTTAATTGATTTAACAAAGCAGGCTAAAAAAGAGGGGCAAGTGACCATTAGTCACGCAATGGCACTGGCAGATTTAGCGCAGCCACAACTCGAAAATCTAGTACAAGCAATGGCTGCAGTGCAAATGGACGTCACAACGACCGTACCAATCGGCATCAATCGTTCGACAATCCCTATTCCGTATTTATATGACAAAGGGGTAAACGTGTCAGTAGGACATGATAGTTTAACTGATCATTGGTCGCCATATGGTACAGGCAATACTATTACAAAATTGAATGTGATGGCGGAAAGATTCCGCTTCATGGATGAATATGCTTTAAGTCGCGCATGGAAATATGCTTCTGGCGGTATAACACCACTGAATGATGAAGGGGAGCGTGTATGGCCGAAGGTTGGTGATGTAGCCAATATGCTATTAGTAGATGGCGTTAGTACAGCACACGTCGTAGCTAGAAGATGTCCTATCTCTACGGTGATTTCACAAGGCAATATTATTCACCAGCAGGAAGTCGGAGAGCTGAAAGGAGAATTCAGATGAAGCAATGGCTGACAAATGTTCTACTTGAAACAGGCGAGTATATAAAAGATAATGATACAGTTGGTACAAAGGTGGAACTTTTTCACCTAGAGATTACTGATGGGGTTATTTCACAAATCGTTCCGGCAACCCAAACTATCGAGGCATCACAAAACGTTACCGATATGAATGGTAAGCTTCTGTTACCTGCTTTTAAAGAAATGCACAATCATTTAGATAAAACCTATTTATCATTACCTTGGAAAGCGGTTATCCCATCGAAAAATTTAAAAGATCGATTGGCACATGAGGCGAGAGAGCTACCGATTTTAGCGACAACGGGCAAACAGCGAGCAGTGGCAATGATTGAAAAAATTATGAGTAACGGCACTAATCATATTCGGACACATGTCAATATTGACCCATATATCGGGTTGAAAAATTTAGAGGGCGTATTAGCCGCGCTAGATGACTATAAAGATGTTGTAACAGCTGAGGTTATTGCATTTCCACAGCATGGCTTACTACGAGATAATGTGCCGCAGCTGCTGCGTGAGGCATTGCGCAACGGTGCAACAATGATTGGTGGGCTTGATCCTGCTGGAATCGATAACACGATTGAACGATCTTTATACGAAACAATGGAGATTGCCCATGAGTTTAATGTTGACGTTGATATTCACTTACATGATGGTGGTCATGTTGGTTACTATACAATCGATAAATGGCTTGATATGGTTGAAGAGGCCAACTATCAAGGTAGAACAGCGATCAGTCATGCCTTTGCATTAGGTGATGTTTCTGCTATGGAGCAACATACAATTGCAGATCGTCTTGCACAGCAACAAGTGAAGATTATGTCAACAGTGCCTTATAACTTGAATCGTGTGATGCCGCCAATTGATTTGCTGTCAGAGCATGGGGTTGATGTTCATTTTGGTTGCGATGGATTTTTTGATTCTTGGAGTCCCTATGGTTCCGGAGATATTTTAGAAAAAGTAACGACGTTTGCAGACATTTCTCGGAAATTAGATGAGCGTTCGATTCGCCAAACATTGAAATACATTACAAATGGTATTACGCCATTAGATACAAATGGTCAGAAGGTGTGGCCAAATATTAACGACGAAGCAAGTTTTGTCTTCTTTGACGCAGTATCAAGTGCTGAAGTCATTGCAAGAAGACCTTTAGAGCGTACGGTTATGTCTAAAGGGAAATTTATTCATTCTTGATGACCCGTTCTTCATAAAATTATCCCCCTGAAATAATTTTATATAGACGAAAATCCACTTACATTCCTATGCAGAAGTATCGCTGTCCTAGAGATAGCGATACTTGGCAAAGGAAAGCGAAGCGGTTTTTTTAATTTGTAGCAACGGATGTTTAAGAAGGGGCTATTCGACAAGGTCGAACACATAGGCCAGAGGTGTGATGGATTATTTTGTTATGTGAGAAGGAGCAATAAATGAAACAACTTACAACATACATGATTTTATTTTTCTGTGTATTTTTTTGGGCTAGTAACTTTATTATCGGAGCTATCTTTGTCCACCATTGGGACCCGATAGCCATTGCCATTTATAGACTTGTCGTGATTGTTGTTTTTTTAGGTTGTATTAGTTGGCGAGCGATTGTCCGTACATCTGTAACACGCCGCGATATTGGCTTATTAATTGTTGCTGGAATTTTAGGGGTTGCTATTAATCACTATAGTTTTTATGCCAGTCTACAGCATACAACGCCGATAACAGCTGCACTTATATTAGCGTGTGCCCCCATTGTGACATCACTACTGAATAAAGTCATTTATCAAGAATATCGAAATATTATTTTTTGGATAGGTGCTATATTATCGTTTGTAGGTGTTTCGATGATTATTACGAAGGGCACATTGATTGGCATGTCCATTGGCAAAGGGGAAATGCTAAGCTTACTTACGATGTTTAGTTTTGCTATATTCCTCATTATTGTCAATGACCTTAGTAGTCGACTGTCTGCTGCGGCAATCACTTTTTATACAAATGGAATTGGTTTAATTGTGTTAATCCCATTTGGAACTTCCATATTGTCACAACAAAATATGCATGTGGCATGGCCATATTGGTTGCTATTAATTGTTTCCGCCATTATCGTTCACGGTATTAGTAATTTAATATGGAATAAAAAAATGAAAGAAGTAGGGTCGACCAATGCATCGCTATTGCTAAATTTTGAACCGGCGATTGCGATGGTCCTAAGTGCCATTATTTTAAATCAGCTACCAACGAGCATTCAAATTTATGGTTCATTGCTCATTCTTGTAGGAATTATTCTATGTATTTATTATAAAGAAATAAAGGAATTGGTTAAATGAGTGCCTGGCACTTAATTGTTATTTCATTTGCTCTGGTAACCATAGTGATAATTGGGGAAGGATTACTACGATAGCTAAAAACACAATCATTAAAATAATAAATGGTATAACGCCTTTAACCACTTCACCGAGCTTTTCTTTTGCAATACCACTTACTACGAAAAGATTTAACCCTACTGGAGGTGTAATCATACCTAGCTCCATATTGATTGTCATAATGATCGCAAAGTGAATAAGGTTAATATCAAAATGGACAAGAATTGGTAGCAAAATTGGTAAGGTAATTAAAATGATAGAAACGGCTTCTAAGAACATCCCCATAATAAAGAACAAAATATTGACGATAATCATGAAAATCCATTTGTTCATATCACTTTCTGCAATCCAAGCACCAACTTGCTGTGGCACTTGCGCATTCGTTAAATATAATCCGAATAATGAAGCGGCACCGATAATTAAGAAAATCATCGCTGTAATATTAATAGACTCAACTAATACTTCGCGGAAATCTTTTAATTTCATTTCACGATAAATGAATAGCGATACGATTAAACCGTAAAATACGGCAATAACGGCTGACTCAGTAGGTGTGACAACACCTGAATAGATAGTACCTAAAATTAAAAACGGTAAGAAGCCACCCCAAATGGCTTTTAATGATTTACGTCCACGCTCCCTCCAAGAGGCAGGCTCGTCTCCTTTAAAGCCATTGCGCTTGGCATAAAAGATGGCAGCAACGATTAAAATGCCTGTTAACGCAAGACCAGGAATAACACCCGCCATGAACAATTCGCCAATGGATTGCTCGGATGTGATACCATAAATAATTAACGGGACACTTGGCGGAATTAAAATGCCGAGCGTACCACCAGCAGCTACTAGCCCCATTGAATACCGTTTTTGATAGCCGGCTGAAATCATGGCAGGGATCATAATTGAACCGATAGCAGCAGCAGTAGCAGGGGAAGAACCTGAAATCGCTGCGAAAATAGCACAGGCAACAATCGTTACGACGGCAAGACCCCCAGGTAGATGACCAATCCATGCGCGTAATGCTTCAATTAAATATTTGGAAATGCCACCACGTGCCATAAGCACTCCTGCAAGAACGAATCCTGGAATAGCCATCATCGGGAAGGAATCGAGTGCTGTGAAAATACGTTGTGGAATCATATTCATATTAAAATCGATTTGGAAAAATACTAAAATAGTAGCCAGTGCTAAGCTCACTGCAACTGGTACACGTAAAAATAATAAAACAAAAAAACTAAGTAAGAGGATTAGCATATTCTTCGTCCTTTCCTCGTAAAATATTGACTAATCGTTCTACAAAACGCAATAAAAATAAAACACCGGAAATCGGCAGTACTAAATAGACAACCCACATTGGAATGCCGATATCAAGCGATACCATGCCGGATGTAAAACGATTCTCCACTAAAATAAAGCCATAGTACGTATAAATAATACAAAATACGATGCTTAAACATGTTGCGACTAAATCTAAAATTCGTTTATTGGAAGGTTTTAATTTATCGTATAAAATATCGACTTGGATATGTTGATTGTGGCGAAGAGCTAAACCAAAGCCAAGAAATGTTCCCCAAATAATTGCGTAGCGTGCTAATTCTTCCACCCAAGCTTGCGGCTCGTTAAAAATATAACGCATCATGACACCGTAGAAGATAAGTGCGATCCCAGCTACGAAAAAGAACCCAGCAAGGATTTCCTCTAGATAGCCCCAAACTTTATGTAAAACAGTCATGCGGATGCCTCCTTAAAATATAATTAAATTTTTTGCCTATTCATAAAGTAAAAGGTCCATTCGTTAAAGAACCATATTGTGAAATTTGTAAGCGATTTACTTTAAGAAAAAGAGTGAGTGTCGATTACTTATCGACACTCAATGTTGAAGAGCTTATTTTAAATCACGAATACCGTTAATTAATTCTTCTGTAATAGCTTTACCGAACTCTTCGTAAACTGGCTCCAATTCAGCTTTAAGTGCATCTTTTTGAGCCGTTGTTAATTCAATGACTTCAATACCAGAATTTTTAATGTTCTCAAATGATTTTTCATTTTCTTCAGAAGCTAATTCCCAAGCTAATGTTGTTGCTTCAGTTAAAGAGTCTTCCACCGCTTTTAATAAATCTGTAGGGATCTTTTCCCAGAAAGGTTTGTTAACGAAGATGGCATAGTCTAGACGACCATGTTCTGATACGGAGAAGTACTTTTGCACTTCTTGGTACTTTTGTGTATCAAAGTTGTTGAATGTGTTTTCTTGTCCATCTACCGTTCCTTGTTGAAGCGCAGCATATGTTTCACCGAATGAAATCGTAGCAGAGCCCGCTTTTAATGCTTTAAATTGTGCTTCCAGTACTTTACCTGCCTGTGCACGGAATTTTAACCCTTTAAAATCTTCCACGTTCACAAGTGGATGTTTGTTATTAGAAAAATGCTTAAAGCCATTTTCCCAGAATACGAGACCTTTAATATCGTTTGCTGCTAACTGATCGGATTCTAAAATCGTTTTCGCTACGTCGGAATTAAAGAACTTACGAACATGCTCTTCATTTTCAAAAAGATACGGCATGTCCACGTACTGCCAACGAGGGTCGATTTTCACCATTTTTGTAACAGATGGAGCAATCATATGTACGTTCCCAGATACTAATGCATCGAGCTCATCGTTATCGCCATATAATTGGGATGAAGGGTAAACTTCAACTTTCACTTTCCCGTCTGTTTTCTCGTCCACTAGTTTTGCAAAAGCGTCAGCTGCTTTCCCCTTCACGCTGTCGATGGATGTTACGTGAGAAAATTTAATAATAAGTGGTTTGTCTTTTGTATAGCCACCATCTCCATCAGCTGCTGGAGCAGAAGCTGGTTGTTTTTTATCGCCGCCACAAGCTGCCAATGCGAGAACAAGTACAGCCATTAATGACATAAGAAGCCATTTTTTCATTGCAAATCCCCCTTAGTGTTTTGATTATAGTTAAAAGGATTCCCTTTAAACCCAAGTTATTGACGTGCATGGTTTTTTGGTAGCGCAAGAATATATTTCTTGCTATAGTTTTTGGCGTAATAATCATAGACTGGTTCAAATGCAGACTCCCATTTTTCAACATCTTCATCTGTAAAGTAATGAATATTAATACAGCTGCAAGCTTCCATTTCTTGCAGACGTTCTGCCGTAAGTTTTTCGGCAAGTTGCCATTCCCATTGTTGTACTTCTGCTAATGTTTCGAGTAGCAATGTTTGTACATCTTTCGGTAATGACTGCCAAAACTCATTGTTCATAAGTAGTAAATAGCCTAAATAACCGTGATTACTAATCGTTAAGTAATCTTGCAGAGAATGCAGATTTTTACTTGTAATATTCGTGAGCGTATTTTCTTGTCCATCGACATTGCCTTTTTGTAGTTGATGGAAAACGGTGTTGAAATCAATGCGTTTTGGATAAGCACCTACGCTGGAAAATTGCTCTGCTAAAATATCACTTGGCATGATGCGCATGCGTAAGTTTTTTAAGTCCGAAACTTCTTGGATAGGGCGGATACTGTTACTGAACTGCTTAAATCCACTATCCCATACACCTATCGAAAACAGATTATGGTCGTTTAATTTCTTCATTAAAGATTGACCAACTTCACTTTCTACGTATGTATGCACTTCCTCGGCGTTTTTAAATGCGTAAGGCAAGTCCATCACTGACCACTCAGGGACAAGCGTTGTGATTTTCGAAATGGCGGGAGCAATCATCTGAATATCGCCGCGTAGTAGGGCATTCATTTCTTCACCATCTTTATAAAGAACACCGTTTGGGAAGACTTGAATTTCTACATGACCGTTACTACGTTGTTTAACGAGCTCGGCAAACTTAACTGCTGCCATGCCTTTCGGTGTGTTTTCACCAACTACATGTGAAAATCGAATAACAATTTGTTCTTCATGACTTAACTGCTCATTGTCTGTGGGGTATTCTTGTTGCTGACAAGCAACTAACAGCACTGTCAGTAACATGATAACGCTAACAAATTGTGTTAGAATGCGTTTGCGCCACATACAAATTCACCTCTATTCTATGGAAGATGTGAACGTTCTTTATTTTATTTGAAATATCAAAATACTCAATATTATGGTATTAATGAACATTTTGGTATTTATGGTATTTGCTAAATGGCTGTGTTTTATTGAAAGAAGACGATGAAATGCTGTATTTACAATAAATAAAGAATCTGCCAATCTTTGCGGGAATTTACCCATGAAAAGGTGCAGATTCTTATTAATTGTCGGGACAACACAACTATTTCATTTCAACGAATAGTATTTGGTAGGTCGTCCAACAGTACCGTATTTTAATTCAATATGCACAGAGCCCTTTGTCGCTAAAAAGTCTAAATACTTCCGTACTGTTACTCTCGCCATACCAACATTTTGTGCAAGCTGCTCAGAAGTAATAGGTGCTCGGTGGCTCGTTAAGTAACTTAAAATTTGCTCCATCGTTATGTTGTTCAAACCTTTTGGGAGTTCTTGCATGTCGTGTTGTAAGCCTAACCACTGATCGATATGTTCTTGGTTAATCGTCGTTGTAGTTAGTAAATTTTTTGTAGCATTTTTATATTGCAGTAAAGCTTTCTCAAAACGATCAAACCGAAAAGGCTTTATTAAATAATCGATTGCACCGAGTCTTAGTGATTCTTGAACTGTCGGGGCATCTCGAGCCGCTGTAATCATAATAATGTCGGAAGGAATACGCTGCGCCCGAATTTTTAAAAACAATTCCATGCCGGTCATATCAGGTAAGAACATATCCAGTAAAATGAGGTTTGGCTGTTGAATAATAATTTTTTCATAAGCTTCACGTCCATTCGCTGCCTCACCTATAAGCTGAAAACCTTTCATTTTATTTAAGAAACCTTTGTTTACCTCAAGGACCATGGGATCATCTTCTACGATAAAAACGGTATATTTGCTCATTGTGCTTCTGTCACCCCTATTTTAATTGTAATGGTTGTGCCAAGTTGAACAGTTGAATCTACTTGAATTGTGCCATTGTTGGATTCTACAATTTGTTTGACAAGGGCAAGCCCTATGCCATGTCCTTCTTTTTGTTTCGTGCTAAATCCATAATCGAAAATGCGTTGTGGTAAGCCTTCAATGCCTTTACCACTGTCCTGTACTTCAATAAATAAATAATGCTTATCACCAATAATCGTCAAGTGCACATCCTTATCGGTACATTCAAAGCAAGCTTCCATGGCATTGTCCAATAAGTTGCCGATAATCGTTATAACATCGCCACTTGATAAGCCACTCATAAAGTCTATAAGATTTGAATGTTCATCAATTGTCAGCTCCACCCCAAGTTCCTTAGCGCGTGAGAACTTACCAAGTAATAAGCCTTGAATTGAATAATCTTGAAATTTATCATGCAAGCTTTGAATCAGTTCCTCTTCATCTGTAATTTCATCGATAATAAGGCTCAAAGCATCGTCATTGCGTTCTAATTGTATAAGTCCAGCAATACTATGAAGGCGATTCATATATTCGTGTTGTTGTGCTCGTAAAGAATCGACGAGCATTTTAATCCCTGTTAATTCTTCAGCAAGCATATTCGCTTCTTTGCGGTCAGTTAACATAATAAGATAGCCCGCGTTTTGTTCCATAATGCGAATGGGAATGGTTCGTACTAAATACATTTGCTCGAACATTAGCAGTGGTCGATAGATTTCGTGTTGATGAATCGTATCTTCCGCAAGCCAAGTGTCTTTAAACAAAGTTTTTCGGGAAACTTTTTGCCCAAAGAAATGCGTATACTGCCTTGCTAAACGATTAATAAACGTTACATTGCCACTTTCATCGGTAGCTAAAATACCGATATCCATTGCTTGGATAATGCCTGAGCGTTCTTCTACTAGTCGGGCGATTTCGTAAGGCTCCAAGTTAAAAGTTTGACGTTTTAAATGGTTAGCAACCCATACAGATTCTCCTAACCCTATGACTAAGCCCCAAAATAGTGAGACCAATATATCGAATTGATATTCATCTAGAAGGTTATACCATTTTGGTGCGAGCAGCCCAACAGTAATAACACCTACTTGTTTCGTACCTTCCTCATTCATAATGGGAACGAATGCGCGAATGGAATAGCCTAGTACGCCGCGTGCTTTCGAGATGTACTCATGTTGAGAGAAAGCTTCTATTTCATCGCCACCTTCAAACACAGTGCCGAGCTTACTTTCAGATGGATGTGAATACCGAATACGATTCATATCGATAATGACAATGTAATCCACATCAGTTGTTAAGCGTATCCGTTCTGCAATTGGCTGAATAATATCAAATCCCGCTTTCGTCCCTACATTATTTTGTACTTCAGTAAGCTGGGAAACTGTTC
Organism: Lysinibacillus sp. 38-6; assembly: GCF_046245175.1. GTDB lineage: Bacteria > Bacillota > Bacilli > Bacillales_A > Planococcaceae > Lysinibacillus. The sequence goes on along the minus strand of NZ_CP176417.1, from coordinate 2,206,943 downwards.
TTGCTATCGCTATAGCACGGGCCCCGAATTCCTTTTCTAAAGCACCAGCAAGATTATGAATCATAATGGCCCCGCTCGTCGAGATTGAAAAAATCACAATAATAAACGAAAAGATAAACATTTTGAGTCGTAATGATATATTTTTCATAACAATGAAAAGGAATGCCAAAAAAGCAACCTTTGCTCGATTCATCACCTCTGTCGTGTATGTTTCGGTATGTAAGTACTTCTTATTTAATGGAGATAGACGAAACCCATTTTTCTAGCAATGTACTAGGACTATCATTCTATATTAAAGTAACACAAAAGATTGCTTGTTGTAATACAATTACAGATTTATAGAATCGGTTTTAGTTGTGTTCTATAACAATTAGGTTAAGGGGCAGTAGAAGTGTTGTAGTCACAGCAATAATTGGTATTTTTCTGTAAATTAGAAAATTTATATTTGAATAATAAAAAATAATTAGTAACAGTAGAAGGAAAAGACGATATACAAGCTGTTGTTGTTAAATAAATTACAATTTAATCATTTAATGGGTTTGTTTACTTATCTTATAAATGAAGTGAAGGTTTTGTGTGGGAAAAAATTTCTTTATTATCGTTTTAAAATTCTCTTTTGTTCCTAATATTTCTGTATGACCATTATTCGGTTGTTCTTGTTGCATACGTCTTTTTATTTGTAATTTGCATGGCTTGTGGGGAAAAGCATTCGTTGGTATGTGAAGGTATGCACATTTTTAATTATATTGAAATAGTTTATTACAATCAATTAAGTACAGTAGAAAAATAATAATCTCTAAATTATGTTAGTGATATTGTTCGATAAGCGCCTTTTTACTTACAGAGAGTAAGGATTGGATTGTTTTTGATATATCTAGTGTGATAAAAAACTTTTTGGAGAAATAATATTTTTTAGAAAAACATCTTGCATTTGAATAATTATAAGTGGTAAATTGTTTTACATGGACGTTCATAGAATTTTCACAGGTAGCAAAAGAGGGGAGAAATGAGAATTTATGAATAAAAATAGATGGTTAATTGCATTATCTGCGATCGCCATTCACCTTTCGATTGGTGGAGCTTATGCATACAGTGTATACAAGCTACCGATTGTCACAGAAATGGGATGGAGTGAAACAAAGGTTACGATTGCTTTTACAATTATGATGGGGCTTGCAGGGTTTTCAGCAGCGCTATTTGGTAGTTTAGTAGAAAAAATGGGGCCTCGTAAATCGGCGATGGTAGCTGCTGTACTGTTTGGAGCAGGACAAGCAGGAGCAGGTGTTGCGATTTCGATGGATTCTGTGACATTGTACTGGCTAACTTACGGCTTATTAAGTGGACTAGGTATGGGGATTGGTTATATTGCGCCTGTCTCAACATTAGTTAAATGGTTCCCAGATCGTCGTGGTTTAGCAACAGGTATGGCTGTATTAGGGTTTGGTTCAGGTGCACTGATTACTGCGCCGGTAGCAGCGAACTTAATGGAAGCAGTCGGTATTTCTACAACTTACTTTATTTTAGGGGCATGTTACTTCACGTTAATGATTTTAGGGGCTTCATATATTGCGCCGCCAAAACCAGGTTATATGCCTGCGAATATGAAAGCGGCTTCAGAAAAAGGCAAGGAAGTAGTGAAAACAGATTTAGCTGTTATGTCAGCTCGTGAAGCTGTCAAAACGAAGCATTTCTGGATGTTATGGTCAATGCATTTAGTCAATGTTACAGCGGGTATTATGATGATTTCAGTAGCATCACCGATGGCACAGGAAATTGTAGGCTTATCAGTTGCGGGTGCCGCAGCAATGGTAGGTGTAATGGGGTTATTCAATGGTGGTGGTCGCTTAATTTGGGCTGCTGTCTCTGATTATATTGGTCGTCCAAACGTCTTTGTTATTTTCTTTACAGCACAACTTATTACATTTATCGTATTACCACATACGACAAACGTTATTATTTTCCAAGCACTTATTTTCTTAGTAGTTAGTTGTTATGGTGGTGGCTTCTCAAACTTACCTGCATTCGCAAGTGATTTATTTGGTACGAAGCAACTTGGCGTTATCCATGGTTATTTACTGACAACTTGGTCATTAGGTGGTGTATTTGGTCCACTTCTAGTGAGTACGATTAGAAATGCTTATGACAGTTACATTCCTGTCTTTTATATCTTTGCAGGTTTAATTGCCATTTCATTTATTATTGCTATCACGTTACGTGCTGATGTACGTAAACAAACAGCATTAAAAGCAGCATCACAAAAAGTTGGAGACGTCTCCGCTACACGCTAATTTTATTGTTAATTCGCACTTGAAAGTATAGCCGTATGAGTGTCATTTCGCATATGACACTGATGCGGTTTTTTATTTGTAGTAATTGTTATATAACACTTGATTAATCTTCGTCTAACATATAACAGTGGTAGTTTGCTGTCAATAACATTATGGTAATTAAAGTGATTTTGGTTCTAAAAGAGAATTTTTGCAACGATATTGTTTGGATAGAGAGCGTAGATTTCTTAAGAAAAATATCAAAATGATCGTATTAGATTGCAGATGTTGGTGAATCTTTTCGCAACTCGTGACGTATATAAGGATATGAAGGAGGCGGAAGATATGGGGAAATATTCAATAAACGAGTTTGTTCAGACAACCCAACAAGATGATTATATGAACGAGTTTTTTGCGTTAGAAACAGAACGTGTATTAGAGGTAAATTTAGATGGTGAAGTCTGGTCGAAAATGGGGGCTATGATTTCATACATAGGCGATATTAAGTTTGAGCGTGAACGCGTGTTAGAGCATGGTCTTTCAAAAATGTTTAAAAAAGCTTTGACTGGCGAAGGAACACAACTGATGAAAGCGAAAGGTAAAGGCCGTCTTTATTTAGCAGATCAAGGGAAAAAAGTGACCATTTTTGATTTGCAAGATGAGAGTCTTTGTGTCAACGGTAATGACTTATTAGCGTTTGAACCAACTATTAATTGGGATATTCATTTAATGCGGAAAATGGCGGGTATAATGTCTGGTGGCTTATTCAATGTAACGTTACAAGGAAGAGGCAAGGTAGCCATTACAACCCATTTTGAGCCGTTAACATTATTAGTGAAGCCAGGTGAGACGGTTTATACAGACCCACATGCAACAGTTGCATGGTCAGGCAATTTAACCCCTGAATTTAAAACAGATATTAGCTTCCGTACGTTTATTGGACGTGGCAGTGGTGAATCGATTCAAATGGCATTCTCAGGCGAAGGATTTGTCATTATCCAACCATACGAAGAAGTCTATTTGTCTAGTGAAAGTTAATAGAGGCTTAACAGTACAACAGTATTTTAATGTGGGACTTAATCCGTTGAATCATTCATCTGCAATTAATATTAATATTGGAAGAGCATTAGTTGATGGTAGCGAAGGCGGTGACTCCTGCGGGAACGCACAGAACGTAAGACGCAACAAACCGCGCGTAGCGAGGGTTGCGGCTTACGTGTGTGCCCGCGGAAAGCACCGCCGTAGCGGACATCAACGGCATTGCAAAAAGAGTTAGATTGATGGCAGTCAATCTAACTCTTTTTCTCTTATATCTATGTCCCTTAGTCATGGCCAGATGAAATCGAGATTTTACAAAGCGGCGTTCATGCCTGCAATTCGTCCTGTCACGAGCGCAGATGTAATATTGTAGCCGCCTGTATAGCCATGAATATCTAAAATCTCACCACAGAAAAATAAGCCGGCCTTTTTCTTCGATGCCATCGTTTTTGGTTCGATTTCTTTGACAGAAACGCCTCCACCTGTCACAAATGCTTTGTCGAGCGATTGCGTGCCGCTCACCGTCATGGTGAAATTGACAAGTAATTGTGCTAAAGCGCGAATTTTTTCTTGAGATAATTCAGTACCAGTCATTTGGACATCAATATTGGCGCGATCGCATAAAAACAATAACCAGCGTTCCGGTGCTACGCCTTTCCAAACATTTTTCACCGCTTTTTTTGGCTCTTCTTTAATTAGCTTATTTAAGTACTGCAAACAAGTTTCTTCATTGTAATCTACAAGTGTTTGGATACGCATTGTGACTGGCTCGTAACCAGTTTTCATCAATTCCTTGACGACAAATTGACTACAGCGTAAAACAGCAGGGCCACTTAAGCCGAAATGCGTAAAGAGCATGTCCATTTGGTGTGTAACGAGTGTTTTGCCTTTTTTATTGAGAACTGAAACCGCGACATCTCGTAAAGCTAATCCTTGGAGCTCTCTTGTTTGAATAAAGTCTTCCTTCGATAAAATCGGTACTTCAGTTGGGAATAATGTAGTCACATTATGGCCAGCACGTTCTGCCCAAGGATAGCCGTCACCCGTTGAACCTGTTTGAGGCACTGCTTTCCCGCCAACGGCAACGACTACGGCTTCACAACGGACTTCTGTACCGTCTGCTAAACGTACACCAATAATTTTTTCCTCATCCATTAGTAACTTGTTAACAGGTGTGTTTAAGCGTACTTCAACATGTAGTCGCTGTAATTGACGAATAAGTGCATCGACGACATCTTGCGCACGGTTGGATACAGGGAACATACGACCATGATCTTCTTCTTTTAATGCCACGCCTAGGCCTTCAAAAAAGGCAATAATATCTTCATTGTTATAAACAGTAAAAGGGCTATATAAAAAACGGCCGTTGCCAGGAATATGTTTAACGATTTCTTCAACGGGTAGTCGGTTCGTTACATTACAGCGACCACCACCAGAGATGGCTAGCTTTTTACCAAGCTTTGTCCCTTTTTCGAGGAGTAAAACTTTCTTTTTTCGTTCTCCAGCGGCGATAGCAGCCATTAAGCCAGAAGGGCCACCACCGATAACGATAACATCATACATATATGTGAACTCACTTTCTTTTCTTTTTTAGGAACCTTTCCTATTATACATGAAGTCTTTATAGAGGGCGGCTACTTTACATTGAAAATTATAATAAAGTGCATTATAATTTTTTATCTATAATGACAGCATGAAATGAATGGCTTTTCGTGCTATGATGGTAGAGGTTATGCACTAAATTATGAGGTGAAAAAATAGATGTGCGGATTTATTGGCTATATTAATGGAACAAATGTGATTGATCATCACCAAACAATTGAAAATATGATGAATACGATTATTCACCGTGGACCGGATAGTGGTGGTATTCATAGTGACGATAAAGTAACGTTAGGTTTCCGTCGTTTAAGTATAATTGACTTATCAGACGTGGCAAATCAACCTCTTTATAGCCCAGATGGCAACATCGTGCTTGTTTTCAATGGGGAGATATATAATTTCCAAGAGTTACGCGAAGACCTACAAGCAAAAGGTCATACGTTTAAAACGAAATCAGATAGTGAAGTATTAATTTTCGGTTATATCCAGTACGGTGTAGAATTCGTCAAGCAGCTTCGCGGTATGTTCGCGTTCTGTATTTGGGATAAAAAGAATGATTTACAATTTATCGCACGTGATGGCTTCGGTATTAAACCGCTGTATTATACGGAAAACACGACGGATGGAACATTTATTTTTGGTTCAGAAATTAAATCTTTCATGCCACATCCGGCATTCATTAAAGAATTAAACAAAGACGCATTACGTCCTTATTTAACATTCCAGTATTCTTCAATGGACGAAACATTCTTTAAAGGTGTGTTCAAATTACCACCAGCGCACTATATGGTTATTCAAAATGGACAAAAACAAATTGTGCAATATTGGGATAAAAAATTCCATGCAAAAGAAGCACCAATCGAGAAATATGTGGAAGATATTCGCTCAACAGTGAAAGAATCTGTCGATGCTCACCAAATTAGTGATGTTAAAGTTGGATCTTTCCTATCTGGCGGTATTGATTCTAGTTATATAACGTCATTATTACGTCCAGATAAATCATTCTCTGTTGGTTTCTCTGATTATGAAGATATGTTCAATGAGACAAACTTAGCAAAAGATTTATCGGATACGTTAAATATTCAAAATGAGCGTAAATACATTTCGGCGGATGAGTGCTTTGAAGCATTACCGAAAATTCAATGGCATATGGATGAGCCACAATCAAATCCATCGTCAGTGCCGCTGTACTTCTTATCAGAGCTAGCTGCGAAAGATGTCACTGTCGTGCTATCTGGTGAAGGTGCAGATGAAATTTTCGGAGGTTATTCTTGGTACCAAAACTCTGGCAGAATGAAAAAATACGAGAAAGTACCATTTGGTCTTCGTAAAGCATTACGAGGAATCGCCGAGGCGTTACCTAAAAACCAATACACGCATTTCCTAGTAAAAGGCGGTCAAACAGTAGAAGAGCGCTTTATTGGGGAAGCCGTTGTTTGGGATGAGGATGATGCATTAAATGTTCTAAAACCTGACTACAAAAACGGTCCTTCTGTCCAAACAATTACAAAACGTATTTATGATGAAGTGCCAGGTGATGATGATGTCACAAAAATGCAGTATTTAGATTTAAATTTATGGATGCCTGGTGATATTTTATTAAAAGCCGATAAAATGAGTATGGCGCATTCTATTGAATTACGCGTACCATTTTTAGATAAAGAAGTGATGGAGCTAGCAAAAGATATTCCGTCTAGATATCGTGTAAATGATATCGATACGAAATACGTGCTTCGTCAAGCGGCACATCAGGAATTACCAGAGGAATGGGCAAAACGTCCAAAGCTTGGTTTCCCTGTACCGATTCGCCACTGGTTGCGTGAAGAAAAGTACTACAATATGGTGAAAGACATGTTCACAACAGACTTTGCCAATGAATTTTTCGATACGAAACAATTAGTTGGCTATTTAGATGAACATTATGAAGGCAAAGCAAATCGTGGTCGCTATATTTGGACAGCTTATGTGTTCCTAGTATGGTATAAACAATTCTTTGTTGATATGTAAAATAGAAGTAGCAGTTCAAAGAATCGATTTGATTTTTTGAACCGCTATTTTTTTGGGAGTACTTTAGAATTGATGGCAAGTAGCAAAAACTTTTCAGTGTAATTATGCATCTGTTTTCTTGTAAATATGTTAAGATAACAGTTGGTTTACTTGTTTTAATGAATCAAAAGTGAGGATAGATCACTTTTCAATCTTGATTTTACTAATGAATGGATGGATACGATGTCCAATTTAATGAAAGGTACTGCGATATTAACATTAGGGATGTTTTTATCCAAAGTGCTTGGATTAATTTATGTTTTCCCCTTTTATGCGATTGTCGGGCAGGAAAATATCGCGCTTTATCAATATGCCTATATTCCTTACTCAATTATGCTCGCAATAGCGATTTCGGGTGCACCGATCGCTGTTTCTAAATTTGTTTCCAAATACAATGCAATGGGCGATTATCAATCAGGACGTAAGCTGATGAAGTCAGGCATACTGATTATGATGATAACAGGTATTCTGTCCTTTGCTGCACTCTTTATTTTGGCAACACCCATTGGTGAGCTTGTAATCAAAAGTGATGAGCAAAAATTTACTGTTGAGCAAATAGCTTCTGTTATTCGCTGGGTCAGTTTTGCACTAATTGTTGTGCCATTTATGAGTTTATGGCGTGGTTTTTTCCAAGGCTATGACAAAATGCAACCAACAGCAGTTTCGCAGTTAGTGGAGCAAATTGTCCGAATTGTCGTGTTATTAGGTGGTTCTTTCTTAGTAGTCGTTGTCTTTAATGGCAAACCTGAAACGGCCGTTTCTTTTGCTGTATTTGCAGCATTTATTGGAGCCATTGGCGGTTTAATGGTGCTCTATTACTATTGGAAAAAATACCAGCCTGAATTTAATTTATTGCGTAGTCAAAGTATCACGTCAACACAGCTACCGATGTCAGATATTTATAAAGAAGTCATTACGTATTCGATACCTATGGTGTTTGTTGGGGTAGCCAATCCATTATTCCAATTAGTGGATATGGTGACGTTTAACGGGGCGATGAGTTCCATTGGCTTAGCAAAAGTGACAGATGAATATTTATCGATGATCAACTTTACAACACATAAAGTTGTAATTATCCCAGTTATGTTAGCTACAGGTTTTTCCAGTGCGCTTGTGCCGACAATAACAAAATATTTTACACAAGGTGAATATTTATCGTTACGGAATGCAATGGATAAAACATATCAAGTATTAATTTTTATTACATTACCAGCCGTTGTTGGTATTTCATTACTAGCAAACGAAATTTATTTTCTGCTTTACTCGGAAAGTGAAATGGGTGCAACGATTTTAGCCCACTATGCACCAGTGGCGATTTTATTTGCGTTGTTCCAAGTGACCGCTGCACTGTTACAGGGCATTGACTTCCAAAAATGGATTGTTTTCAGCTTACTGTCAGGTATTTTAGTAAAGCTAGCCCTTAACATTTCGTTTATTCGTTGGCTAGAAGCAGATGGCGCTATTTTGGCAACTGCCATTGGCTATAGTGTCTCCATTATTATTAATATGTTAGTGCTTAGAAAAACGTTGAATTATAAATCCGTAATGGTCATTCGTCGCGTACTACTTATTGCATTGTTAACAGCCGCGATGGCAATTGGCGTTTTAATTTTCCACAAACTATTAGAGCTTGTAATGGGGCCAGTGGATAGTAAATTCTCTGCACTTATTTACTCTATAATTTGTGCGGCAGTAGGCGTTGCGATTTACGGCTACTTATCATTACGCCTTGGCTTAGCACAAAAATTACTTGGCGAACGAATAACACGTATAACAAGTAAATTGGGAATTAAATAGGAGGAATTATGCGTTTAGATAAATTACTAGCCAATATGGGCTACGGCTCACGAAAGGAAGTTAAACAACTCCTAAAACAAAAGGCCGTATCAGTTGATGGTACCTATGTAAAAGATGCAGCCATGCATGTTGATCCAGCACAGCAAAATGTTGTGGTCTATGGGGAACGTGTTGTCTACACGGAATTTGTCTATTATATGATGAATAAGCCACCAGGTGTCATATCGGCCACAGAAGATTTACGAGATGAAACAGTTATTGACTTATTAGACCCTTTACATCAGCATTTTCAGCCATTTCCAGTCGGTCGTTTAGATAAAGATACTGAAGGTTTATTGCTGTTAACGAATGATGGTGTTTTGGCACATAATTTATTATCTCCAAAGAAGCATGTACCAAAGGTGTACTACGCAAAAATAGAAGGCATTGTGACAGAAGAGGATGGCGAGAAATTTGCTCGTGGTGTGGAGCTAGATGATGGCTATACTACGAAGCCAGGTGAGCTTGTTATTTTGAAATCTGGTCCGCAATCCGAAATTGAATTGACGATACAAGAAGGTAAATTTCATCAGGTGAAACGGATGTTTGAGGCGGTTGGTAAACGTGTAATTTACTTAAAGCGCCTTTCAATGGGGAGCTTACAACTCGATGAAAGTTTAGCGTTAGGTGAATATCGTGAGTTAACGCCTGACGAATTGGCGGGCTTACAAAATAGAGAGTAAAGAAATCCTCGGTGCTAATTTGTTTAGTAGCGAGGATTTTTTTACATGTTTGTCCCAATAATTGTATAATATGATATATCAATAAAATATCGTGGAGGAAGTTGACGTACCGAAAAATTTTTAAAATCAAAAAATGATAGTGAAGATAAGTAGAGGACATGTTAATGAAAAAACTACGGATTAAATTATTATTATCTTTAATTGCTTTTGCATTAATACTAGTTGCTGTCATTTCTTATGTGAATAGGCAAATTCTTATCGCAAATATTGAAAACCAAGAAGCTAGTAATCGAACATTAATTGAAAATCATATTTTAACGGATATGCAATCGGTAGATAATGCACACTTTTATTTTGATACAAATATTTCGGATAAGATGGAACAACAGCTACGAGCATTAGTAGCCTATTATGAAAAAAATCCAAATATCGATACATGGAATTTACAGCAATTGAAAAAGCAATATGGTATGGATATATACATATTAGACCGAACAAATACGGTCATTTATACAACGTTCGACCAAGATCAAGGCTTCGACTTTTCCCGCTGTTGTAAAAACTTCTCTGCACTATTAGATGAACGTAGAGAGAGTGGACAATTTTATACAGATGGTATTGATATTTCCACAACGACGGGGCAATATCGGAAATTTAGTTATTTGGCAACACCCGATAAAAAATATTTATTCGAGCTCGGTCTAAAATTAAGTGAAGTACCTGTTTATCAAACATTTAATTTTGGGAAAACCGCTTCTTATCTTATTGAAAAGTATGATGATTTGCTAGATGTCCAAACAATTAATGCGGGCGGCGTATTTTTTTCTGATACTGAATCTACGCGAATTACAGTGGAACATCAATCACAACAATTTCAGCAGTATTTTAAAGAGGCTCTTCGCACAATGAAGCCAACTGAATATCAGCGAAAATTAGCAAATGGCTATATTGAAACAAATCGATTTTTACCCTATGAAGCTGAAGCGGTACGTGGCGCATCGTCAAAACGTGTCGTCTATGTGAAGTACGGTAATGAAACAGAGTTGAACGCACTTGCCAATAATACGAAACAGTTTTGGTTTGTCCTGATGATTGCGTTAGTAACAGCTTTTATTATGCTCGTCGTTATTAATAGATTGTTTTCAAAAACAATTCAACTTGCTACCTACGATCCGCTAACAAATGTCTTTAACCGTGCAACCTATATTAGCAAAATGGATAAATTATTAAAAAAAAGAAAAAATAATACGCCTGGATTATTATTAATTGATTTAGATAACTTTAAACAAGTAAATGATCAATTCGGTCATGCTGAAGGTGATAAAATTCTTATTAAAACGGCTACCATTTTAAATGAAGTTGTCGAAACGGAAGGCTTTGTTGTGAGATTTGGTGGAGATGAATTTGCCATTGTTTTGTATGATGCGAATGAGGCGTTTATGGAGCAATTAGCGAATGCCATTTTGGCGAAAATCCGGCGCATTAAAAATATCGATCATAGTAAATGGTCGGTTCTTTCGGTAAGCATGGGCGGCGTTATTTGTGAAAGCCCAAATGAATCAGAGTTAAGTTTATTTGAAAGAGCAGATAAAGCTTTATATCAGTCAAAAAAAGCAGGTAAAGATAGATACTCAAGTTACGATGAGGTAGCTGTGACAGAATAAAAGAAACAGTGAAGGAGCGAGGCATGTAGGTGTAGCAACCCTACTTGCCTTGCTCCTTTTTATAAGGCACTCTATTCGACAATTTGTTGTGTTTTAGAGCGGTAAAATAAGGAACTACCTAATACAAGAACAGCAATCACTACAAACATAAAGTCAATATAGTGCGTTAACAGCCAGCCCCCTATAATGGGACCAATAAAGCCGCCTAAATTTTTAAATTGGGCAGCCCCTAAATAGGTAGCTTTTTGTGTCTCTGGCGCAATTTCATCAATCATCACATTCATCGTAGGAAAGGCAAATATTTCACCAATCGTAAAAATAACCATTGCACAGATGAACAGTGGATAGTTTGTTGAAACGCCAAATAACGCTAACCCAACGGCAAAAAACAAAATGCCGATAAGCAGAATCGTTGATGATGAAAAACGCTCTGAAAATATACTAATCGGTAATTGCAATAAAAGAACGACCGCTGCATTTAATGAAATTAATAGGGAATAGAGCTTGGCACCCTCTACAATTTTAAGCTCAATCAGTTGTGGAAGTGTGGAGTCGAATTGAGAATAGCCAATATTAATTAAAATTGCACCGAAAATAAAACTTAGTAATACACGATTTGTTAATAAAATCGTAAAGGTTTGTAGTACTTTTGTTTGCGTGATAGCCTTTTGTTGCTGCATTTCATAACGATTCAAGACGAATAACAAAAAGATCGCATAAATAATGTACATAACACCTGTCAACATAAATGGAATGCTAGGACTGGATAACGTAGCGATATAAACACCAATAAGAGGTCCAATTACAGCGGCAATATTAATAGCTGTATAGCGTAACGAAAACAACCTTTTTCGTTTGTCAGCCGGCGTAAAATCAATCATTAATGCTTGTGTGGAAGGCTCGAAGAATGAACGACATAAACCGTTTAGTGCATTAAGTATGATGAAGAACCAAATCGAATGGGCTGTTGCAAAGCCGAAAAATACAATACTCCAAATGAGTATCGTCAGTAAAATGACACTTTTTCGACCAAACCGATCGGTTAAATACCCGCCAAAAAATCCACCTACTGTGGAAATCAGTGGGGCGATACCTATGGTCAACCCTATTTGTAAAGGGGAGGCATCAATTTCGTTATGTAAATAGATAGCTAAAAAAGGCATTGCCATAAAGCTTGCAATACGTGTAAAGATCGTTCCGCCTAGAATAATCCAAACAAGTGGATGAAACATTTTGGATAGTTTCATAAAAATATCCTCCTCTCAACATGTAGAATGTTTCGAGTGTAACGGATTGTGAAGGGCTTTGTAAATAGAAAAAAAGAATGACCCCGACGAAAGGCCATTCTTTTCCCAAACTAAATGCTTTACGCAATGTGCGCAAAAACTAAGACGTCAATTTTACTTTTTTACTCGTCGTTGTCCATTTGCCTCGACTTGGACTCATCACCAAATCGTTAAAGGCTAACACGTTCAAATCTCTTTGAACGGTGCGAGGAGTGATGCTAAACTCTTCGACTAAATCCTGTGTAGACACGGTTCCTTTGTCTAAAATAAACATGTACACGTCTTTAATACGATTAAGCATTCGATCAGTAGTTGGTTTCATAAATGAACCACTCCTTCATCTTAATTCTCTTGGCAAAGACTAGCGGACGACATTATGTGCGGAGTGCACTGAGGCTATTAAGTAGCTGCCTTAGACATCCCCTTTTCTAATTTTTATGTTCAGAACAACAATTCTGATAACTCTATTATATAAAAAAATGAGTCGTTTTTCTAGTCAATGCAATAGAAATTTACAATATATACATAAAATTTGCGCTGTATTTAGTGGAGATTAGTGAAAATCATGCTATATGTGGTAGTGTAAAGGGAAGATAGGCAAATGATAGTTAGAAATATCATTGTATTTTTCGTTGTAAAGAGTAGAATAATCTTATTATAAATTACAGGAGGTACATAAGATGGATTGGTTAAAAGCTGCAACAGAAAGACAGGATGAATTAATACAGGAATTGCAAGAGCTTGTGCAAATTAATAGTGTCTATGATGAAAATACGATATCAGCAGAAGTGCCGTTTGGTGAAGGCCCGTTAAAGGCACTCGAATACATGCTAGCAAAAGGGGAAGCTGAAGGGCTTCGCACAAAAAATATTGATAATTATGCTGGCCATATCGAAATGGGTCAAGGAGAAGATTTACTTGGTATTTTATGTCATGTAGATGTTGTACCCGTTGGTGATGAAACAAATTGGACTTATCCACCTTTTAGTGGCACGGTCGCAGACGGAAAATTATTCGCGCGAGGTGCGATTGACGATAAAGGTCCAACAATTGCTGCTTGGATGGGCATGAAGCTTGTAAAAGATGCAGGTATTCAATTAAATAAACGAGTTCGCATGATTATCGGTACAGATGAAGAAACAGGCTTCCGCTGTGTCGACCACTACTTTGAAAACGAGGAAATGCCAACAATCGGTTTCGCACCAGATGCGGATTTCCCATTGATTAATGCCGAAAAAGGCATCGCTGCGCTTGCATTGTCCCAAAATCAAACTGGGGATAGCACGAAAGAACAGCTACTACTATTTAATGCTGGCAAGCGTTCAAATATGGTACCAGATTTTGCAAAAGCGACAATTCAATTGGCATCTGCACAATTCGAACAGAATTTTCAAACATTTTTAAGCAAAAATCAGCTAGAAGGCTCTTTATTAATGGAGGGGTCTCACTATATAATAACTATCAAAGGAAAAGCAGCACATGCAATGGAACCTGAGAAGGGTGTCAATGCAGCTGTTTACCTTGCAGCATTTTTACAACAAGAGTTGACGACAGAAGCAAGCAAGCAATTTGTTGATTTTATCGTTGATGTGTTCAATGAAGATCATTATGGTCAAGCATTATCTCTACAATTTGAAGATGACATGTCAGGCAAAACGACATTAAATCCAGGTATTGTAACTTATGATGTGGCGCAAGGAGGTAGCATCATCGTTAGTTTCCGCTACTCCGTAACGTATCCATTTGATGAAAAAATAACAGAGGCTCAACGTATAGCTGCTGAAAAAGGTTTTTCTCTTGATGTTCAAGAAAACTCAAAACCTCATTATGTAAGTGAGGACGATCCGCTTATTCAAACGTTAGCTGGTGTCTACCGCCGTCAAACGGGCGATAACGAAACACCTCTACTGTCAACTGGTGGAGGTACGTATGCACGCGTATTGAAAAAAGGTGTGGCATTCGGCATGTTATTCCCTGGTGATCCAGACGTTATGCATCGCGCGGATGAATACGTTATCGTTGACAAATTAGTAAAAGCGGCTGCTATTTACGCAGAAGCAATTGCAGAACTTGCAGGGAAGTAATGTGAAGGCAAAAGCTTGAGTGAGACCAACAAGTCTTATACAAAAGCGTGTCACTCACAATGGTCTTTGATTCCCTACTCTAGTCTTACTTTATTGTGTAATGGGAATCATCGTACCCGTAAATGCGAAAAAACAACTCAAAAATGAAAAGGATGTTTAACATGGCATACTCATTATGGAATGATCAAATCGTTGAAGAAGGATCTATTACAATTTCACCAGAAGACCGTGGCTATCAATTTGGAGATGGCATTTACGAAGTAATTAAAGTATATAACGGCAATATGTTCACAGCACAAGAACACATCGATCGTTTCTATGCTAGTGCCGAAAAAATTCGACTTGTCATTCCTTATACAAAAGACGTTTTACACAAATTGCTACATGATTTAATCGAAAAAAATAACTTAGATACAGGTCATGTTTATTTTCAAATTACACGTGGTACGACTTCACGCAACCACATTTTCCCGGATGCTAGCGTACCAGCTGTTTTAACAGGGAATGTGAAAGCTGGCGAACGTTCACTTGAGAATTTTGAAAAAGGTGTTAAAGCAACATTAGTTGAAGATGTTCGTTGGTTACGTTGTGATATCAAGTCTTTAAATTTACTTGGGGCAGTACTTGCGAAGCAAGAGGCATCTGAAAAAGGTTGCTATGAAGCCATTTTACACCGTGGTGATACGGTAACAGAATGTTCATCTGCAAACGTTTATGGTATTAAAGGCGGGAAATTGTATACGCACCCAGCAAATAACTACATCTTAAATGGTATTACACGCCAAGTTATTTTAAAATGTGCTGCAGAAATTAATTTACCAGTTATCGAAGAGCCGATGACGAAAGGCGATTTACTAGCAATGGATGAAATTATCGTGTCATCTGTTTCATCTGAAGTAACACCGGTTATCGATGTAGATGGTCGTCAAATTGGTGCAGGGGTTCCTGGTGAGTGGACTCGTAAATTACAAAAAGCATTTGAGGCGAAATTACCACTTTCAATCAACGCTAAATAATAATGCGTGATTATAAAGAGCTACCTAAAACTCGGTGAAAAGCCGAGCGACTAGGCTAGCTCTTTTTTATAGAGCAAAATATGCATGTATTCTCCTGAAACGTCATGTAAAATAAAAAGGAGAGCCTCTACGAAGGGGCAATGTTGATATGGGGCAGTAAGATTGGAGTGACCAAAACATGGCACAATTAGTGAAAATACAAGACTATATTTCACGCTATCAAATTGATTTAGCTCGATACCCAACTCAATTTGTTCGCTTAAAGAAAAGTCAATGGGATCGAATTAAACGTCAATGGGAATCTGGAGAAGATATTACAGAATGGCAACATACTGAGAATGACAAAGACAATGATGTCTTTGAAGAAAAAGAGCGATTTTCATTCATTAAAAAAATCTTCACAGGACGTCAAAAAGAAGAAGTGCAAGAAGATATTGAGCAAATCGATGGGACAAATGAATTTGCGGAGGAAGAAGATGAAATTCCAGAAGAAGAAACGACTTTATCATTTGAACCGAATATTGTCTACGCACCTCAATCTATTCATGAGCTAAAACGGATGTTTATCGATCAATTTTTTCATTTCCAAATGAAATGGGCAAGCTCTACACTACGAGAAAAATCATATGTAGATCCTCGCTTTATGCGTGATTCTTTGTTGCGTACATTGCTACAAAACTTGCCGGATAATTATTTAGTTTTCTATTATCCGATTTTACAAGTGAGAAAAGCACCAATCGAGTTGGATGTTGTATTAATGTCTCCAACAGAATGTATTTGTATTACGGTACTGGAAACGGAGAATCAAGCAGTTTATGTAGGTGGCAGTGACCGCTTTTGGTTGAAAAAAGTAGGAACAAAAGATGCGAAAATACTCAATCCGATGATCAATTTAAGCCGGATGGAATCCGTATTATCCCAATTATTTAAGCAAGATCAAGTAGATATGCCGATACGCAAAGTGATCTTAACACGTAATGGCTATTTTGATTACCCAGGCTCACCATTTAATGTGCGATTGGTGGATCGTCGCAATTACAATGAATGGATGCACACGTTAAAAAATGTCGCATCACCGATGAAACATATGCAAATTCGAGCGGCACAGACCATTTTAAATAATGTGCAAACAACATCATTTAATCGCGATATTTGGCAACAAACATCTACAAAAGTTGAGGACTAAAGGATGCATGTATTATTTATTGTCAATGAAAGTGCGGGCAATGGCAAAGGGAAAACTGTTTGGCATAGATTGCAGCAGCAATTAACCATCGACTACGAAGTCGCGATTACACAATATGAAGGGCATGGACAAGAAATTGCCAATCACTGGGCACAACAAGACGACACCAAAAAGTTAATAATTATTGTTGGTGGGGATGGGACAGTTCATGAAGTAATAAGCGGCATTGTACATAATCATGCAGTAGTAGTTGGTGTAGTAAGTGCAGGTTCTGGAAATGATTTTGCACGTTTTTTTCCCACATTTAAAAATGCCAAACAAATCGAAGCATATGCAGCAACTGACATGTTATGTGCTTCAATGGATATCGGTAAGCTTCAGCTTGGAGGCATGCAACAAGAGGTGTTTGTCAATAATGCAGGTCTCGGCTTTGATGCCTATGTGACAAAATACATTAATAAATCTCGGCTAAAATACTATTTCAATAAAATAGGACTAGGGAAGCTATCCTATGCTGCTGCAGTTATTCGAGGGCTATTCCGCTTTACCTGTTTTGATGTAACCGTTCAAACAAACAGTCAAAAGCTTCACTATCAAAATGTATGGTTTGTTGCGACAAGCAATCAACCATTTTTTGGCGGTGGTATGAAAATTTCACCAAAATCGAAAGCGGATGATAGCAAAATAGAATTAACTATTGTACACAATATTTCAAGAATAAAGCTACTTTTCATTTTCGCTACTGTCTTTTTTGAAAAGCATACAAACTTTCGAGCAATCTCTTTTTTACAAAGTGATCATTTTGACATTATAGTGCATCGTCAAAATATTGATTGTCATACAGATGGTAACTATATTGGTGCCATTGGACAGGATACGATTGTGCATTGTACAGTGCAACAACAAGCATGGAATTGTATAACATTGGAAAATTCAAAAAACGTCATTTCGCAATAATTTTATGCGAAAGTGGCGTTTTTACGTTATACTATAAAAAATCAATCATTACACCATTAAGAAATGAGGAAGAAAATTGAGATTAAGAAATAAGCCTTGGGCTGAGGAAATGATTACAAATCATCCAGAGGTGATTATTCCAAATCCTGAAGACTTTAAAGGAAGCTGGCAAGCTGTTTTTGGCAATGATCACCCTTTACACATTGAAGTAGGTACAGGGAAAGGTCAATTTGTCACTGGCATGGCACTGCAAAATCCACATATCAATTATATCGGTATTGAGCTTTATGATAGCGTAATCGTGTGCGCATTAGAAAACATTTTAGAAGCTAAATCTCCAGCGAATTTACGTTTGTTAAAAGTAAATGGCGCAGATTTAAATAAATTTTTTGCAAAAAATGATGTCGACCGCGTGTATTTGAATTTCTCAGATCCTTGGCCAAAATCACGCCATGCAAAGCGTCGTTTAACGCACGAGGGTTTTTTGAAATTATATGAGTCGATTCTAGTGGATAATGGGGAAATTCATTTTAAAACGGATAACCGTGGTCTGTTTGAGTATTCATTAATTAGTATGTCTGAATACGGTATGTTACTGAAGTATGTATCACTCGACCTACATGCAAATATGCCAGAAGATAATATTATGACAGAATATGAGCAGAAATTTTCTGCTAAAGGACAGCCGATTTATCGTTTAGAATCGCAATTTATTACAAAACAGTAGGGGGAGTATGGATGGATCAGTTACAGTTTCACGACATGTCATTATCATGGCTAAACGGGGGTGTCACTTGCCTTGATGGCGGTGCAATGTTTGGCGTAGTACCAAAACCACTTTGGTCGCGCAAATATCCAGTAAATGACAAAAATCAAATTGAATTACCGACAGAGCCAATTTTAATTCAATATAATGGGAAAAACTATATTATTGATACAGGTGTCGGTTTTAACAAATTAAATGAAAAGCAATTACGAAACTATGGCGTAACAGAAGAATCGACGCTTGCTGAGAGTTTACAAGAACTAGGTCTAACAACGGCCGATATAGATGCAGTGTTAATGACGCATTTACATTTCGATCATGCAGGTGGCCTTACGCAATGGGAAGGCGAAGTATTAGTCCCGACATTCCCAAATGCTAAAATTTATGTAACAAAAATTGAATGGGATGAAATGCGTGAACCGAATATTCGCTCGAAAAATACGTACTGGAAAGAAAATTGGGAGCCCGTACAGCATTTAGTAGAAACATATGAAGATACGTTAGAAGTAGCTCCTGGCATTGAGATGATTCATACAGGCGGTCATAGTGATGGACATGCCATTATTAAATTAACGCAAAATGGTGAGGTCTTGCTGCATATGGCAGATATTATGCCGACACATGCGCATCAAAATCCATTATGGGTACTTGCCTATGACGATTATCCAATGACGAGTGTGTTTGCCAAGGAACGCCTTATGAAAGAAGCGTTAGCAAATGGCTACAGTTTTATTTTCTATCATGATGCGTATTACCGTATGATTAAATGGGATGCATCAGGCAAGGAAATTGTAGACAAGTTAGAGCGCAGCAGACAGGCTGTTATTACATTTTAATTTATAAGACATATGCTTAACACATGAGACTTTTTAATGAACAAATGCAAGACTATAGGCAACCACAAAGAAATTTGGAGGTTGCCTATAGTCTTTTTTATGTAAATCGTATGATAAGATGCGGGCATCCGCGCTGTTAGCGAGGGTTGCAGCTTACGGTGTGCTGAGCGGAAAGCGAAGTGAATTTTTGCGCTTTAGAAGAGTTCTCTTTGCGAAGTGCCAGTTACTATTGGAAGGAAAAGCGCTGCTATAAAGCGTTTTGATACTAAGTAAAAAACTACGACGACTCCCGCGGAAAGCGTCCGCCTGTAGCGGAAATCAACGATTGCAGAAGTGTAAACTTGGATTTTTCGTTAGTATTTCGAAATATTATTTTTGCATTATTCAGCTAGTTGAAAACGGCTACTTTCTGACTATGAATATAATATGCTGTTTACCAATTTTAGTATGTAATATTCTGAATATTTAATATTGACTGATTAATACGAAATTAATATACTAAGATAACATCAACGAGCGTTATATTGTCAGAAGGGAAATGAAATACAATGAAAAATTTTATTAATAATGTACTGACCGGTATGAGTATGGGAATTGTCGTTTGTTTAATTCCTAATGCATTAGTAGGAGAAATATTAAAACTTATTATTCCTTACGTACCTCAGTTAGAGATTATTTTAAATACATCTGTCTTAGCCATGAGTCTATTACCTGTCATTATTGGCGTGATGACAGGCATTTGCTTTAAATTAACGCCTGTGCAAACATGTAGCGTTGGACTAGCTGCATTTGTCGGAAGTGGTGTCTATACATTTGATGCGGATGCGGGAATTACCATTGCTGGTATTGGAGTTGTTATTAATATAGGGATTACGACAGCTTTAGCGGTACTATTTGTGCAATTTCTAGGTAATAAGCTAAAAGACTTTACACTACTGTTAATGCCTGCACTTGCGATGTTCGTTCCAGGTTTGATTGGCAATGCCGTTTTACCATTTGTGCGAACGGGCTCAGGCTATGTTGGTCTAATTATCGAACATTTAACAACGTTACAGCCAGTTGTTATGGGTGCTTTAATTGCTATGATCTTCTCTATCTTAATTATTTCACCCATTTCGACAATCGGTGTAGCGACGGTCATTATGCTATCCGGTATCGGAGCGGGTGCTGCCAATCTTGGTGTTTGTGCATCTGGTGTAGGAATGTGTATTGCGAGTTATAAAGCAAATAATATTGGGACAGCTATAGCACATGTAGCATCTGCCAAAATTCAAATGCGTAATTTTTTTATGAAGCCAAAAATTGCGTTTCCGATGATTATTACAGCAGGTATACTAGGGGCACTAGCAGGTCTGTTTGAAATTGTGGGAACTCCGTATAGCGCTGGTTTCGGCTTAGGGGGCTTTGTAGGTCCTCTGAAATATTTAAGTTTAGTAGGATGGACACCATATACACTAACTGTAGCGATTACACTATTTATCGCCTTACCAATTCTATTAAATGTTATTTTACTACGCATCTTCTCGATGAAACTGAAATGGATTACGTCTGAAGATTACAAAGTACACTATGAATAATGGAAAAGTCTCCGTATGGGGGCTTTTTTTTCGTGAACATTTTGGAAAATATGATACACTAAAAGCTATACTAAAACACAAAAGAGAGTTGAAATAAACAATGGCAACGGAGCAACCATTTTTACCAGTATTATTAGGATCAGATATGAATGCATACGGCATGGCACGAGCATTTTATGAAGCATACGGCATTAAGCCACTTGTATTAGGACGTTCACATTTAACAGCAACACAAGATAGCCATATTTTAGAATTTAAAGAAATTGATCGCTTAAATGAACAGGACGTATTTGCACCAGCATTGGCACAAATCGCCAAACAATATGCTGATAAGAAATTACTGCTACTTGCTTGTGGCGATGATTATGCAAAGCTTATCATTAAAAACAAACCGGCTCTAGTGGAGCATTTTACAGTACCATATATTGATGAGTCATTGATGGATGAAATTTTATTGAAAGAAAACTTCTATAAAATGTGTGAGAAGTACGACTTTAAGTATCCTGGGACAACGACAGTGACAGCTGCAAACTATCAAAACTTCACACCGCCATTCGACTACCCAATTATTATTAAAGCATCCAATTCAGTAGAGTATTGGGCATGTAAATTCCCTGGCAAGAAAAAGGTATTCGTTGCACATGATGAAGCAGAAAAAACGGCTATTTTAAAAGCAATTTATAGCTCCACTTATCAAGATACAATGATTATTCAAGAATTTATTCCAGGCGATGATTCGTATATGCGTGTTTTAAATGCATATGTCGGGAAAGATGGTAAAGTGAAGTTGATGTGCTTAGGAAATCCGATATTAGAAGAGCATTCGCCAGAAGGTATCGGTAGCTATGCAGCAATTGTTACAACATACGATAAAGAGCTAATGGATCAAGTTCGCCACTTTTTAGAGGATATCGGTTATACAGGCTTTGCTAATTTCGATATGAAATATGATATTCGTGATAAGCAATATAAGCTATTTGAAATTAATTTGCGTAACGGACGCTCAAGCTACTATGTAACGGCAAGCGGACATAATTTAATGAAATATGTAGCGGATGATCATATGTTAAATATTGAACAGCAGTTAACATATGTAGAAGACAAGCATTTGTGGATGATTATTCCGAAAGGTGTGCTATTTAAATACGCATCCAACGAAAAGTTAAAGCTTGAAGCGAAAAAACTGATTCGTGAAGGCAAGTATACCAATTCCTTATACTTCAATAAGGACATGAATGCTAAGCGTTGGGTAAAACTTACACTAAATAATTTAAACTATTATCGTAAATACAAAAAGTATTTCAATAATAAAGGGCTAGAAGAATAAGACGGATAAAAAGGAGGTATAACAAATATACCTCCTTTTATTTGTTTCCGCGAAGCAAGGTGAGAATTCCGCGAAGCAAGGAGAGAATTCCGCGAAGCAAAGGTTGAATTCCGCGAAACAAGGTGAGAATTCCGCGAAGCAAGGGTTGGATTCCGCGAAGCAAGGTGAGAATTCCGCGAAGCAAGGTGAGAATTCCGCGGAACATGTGTGTAATTCCGCGAAGCAAGGGTTGGATTCCGCGAAGCAAGGAGAGAATTCCGCGGAGCAAAGGGTGAATTCCGCGAAACAAGGATTGGATTCCGCGAAGCAAGGTGAGGATTCCGCGGAGCAAAGGGTGAATTCCGCGAAGCAAGGGGAGAATTCCGCGAAGCAAGGGTTGGATTCCGCGGAGCAAGGGTTGGATTCCGCGGAGCAAGGGTTGGATTCCGCGAAGCAAGGAGAGAATTCCGCGGAGCAAGGAGAGAATTCCGCGAAGCAAAGGGTGAATTCCGCGAAGCAAGGTGAGAATTCCACGAAACAAGGTGAGAATTCCGCGAAGCAAGGAGAGAATTCCGCGAAACAAAGGGTGGATTCCGCGAAGCAAGGGGTGAATTCCGCGAAGCAAGTGTGTAATTCCGCGAAGCCCCAGCAGTGGGCACCCATCACTAAATAATAAAAAAATAGCATGTGGAGACATCTTATCTGAATGTCCACATGCTAATCTAGTTTATTATGTTAGACTTGCGTTAATTCTACGACAACGCCAGAGCGTGCGTCGGCTGCGAACTCGAATGTTTGCATTTCACCTTCGTGCATGCGTGAAATACCACCTCGATAAACGGGAATCGTCATAAAACCATTCGTGAAATTATCTGTTTTCATATAAATCCAAGAACCGTCTATTGGCGCATCTTTTTTAAATTCCTTTTTTATGTTTTCAAGTACTTGTCCTGCGGGTACATACGGAGAAACTTTTTCACTGGCTTCTTTAATAATGACTGCCGCGGCCAGGCCTGTTGCAACACCAATTAAAAAATCACGTAATTTCATGGGTATTTTCCTCCTTTTCCTATAGCTCTATTTTAGCATAGCACAAAGAGTGAATGCACGTTCATTGCAAAGGACTTTTATGAAATATATCAATATTTCGACTTCTGAAATAATTATGATACAATAAGCAAGGAAGAAAATTCTACTTCGTGGGGAGAGAGTCAACATGAATGAGGAAACATTACAATTATTTAAAACATTAACGGAATTACCGGGCGCTCCGGGTAATGAACATGCGGTACGAGCATTTATGCGTACAGAGCTACAAAAGTACTCAGATGAGGTTATTCAAGATCATTTAGGTGGTATTTTTGGTGTTAAACATAGTGAAGTGACAGATGCACCTAAAATTCTTGTAGCAGGTCATATGGACGAAGTAGCATTTATGGTAACATCCATTACAGATAATGGATTAATTCGTTTTCAAACACTAGGTGGCTGGTGGAACCAAGTGATGCTAGCACAACGTGTTGAAGTTTACACGAAAAATGGTGCAATTCCAGGTGTGATTTCATCGATTCCACCGCATTTACTAACAGATGCAGAACGTGCAAAACCAATGGAAATCAATAATATGCTTATTGATGTTGGTGCTGACAATAAAGAGGATGCGATTGCTCTTGGCGTTCGTCCAGGTCAGTCGATTATTCCGGTATGTCCATTTACGCCAATGGCTAATCCGAAAAAAATTATGGCAAAAGCATGGGATAACCGCTATGGCTGTGGTCTGGCGATTGAATTAATGAAAGAAGTGAAAAACGAAAAATTAGCTTCTCATTTATATTCTGGTGCGAACGTTATGGAAGAAGTTGGATTGCGCGGCGCACAGGTATCAGCGAATATGATACAACCTGATTTATTTTTCGCTTTAGATGCATCTCCTGCGAATGATATGTCTGGCGATAAAAATCAATTTGGTCAACTCGGTAAAGGTACATTATTACGAATTCTTGACCGCACGATGGTAACGCATCGCGGTATGCGTGAGTTTATTTTAGATACAGCCGAATCAAATCATATTCCATATCAGTATTTTGTATCACAAGGTGGTACGGATGCAGGTCGTGTACATACATCGAATGACGGCGTACCGAGTGCGGTTATTGGTGTTTGCTCACGTTATATTCATACGTCAGCATCCATCATTCACATTGATGACTATGCAGCGGCAAAAGCATTAATCGTAGAATTAGTGAAAAAAGCTGATCGTTCGACATTAGAAACAATTCGCGCTAATGTATAAGTAAATTGAAAGGTGCCTATTAGGGCATCTTTTTCTATGTAAAGAAAGAGGGATTTAAATGGAAATAGCAATTGGCACAACGAATAAAGCGAAAACCCAAGCTGTTGAAGCAATCGTTAATCAGTATTTTGAAAAAGTAACTTTTACATATTTTAAAGCCGCTTCACAAGTTTCTGACCAACCAATGACGACAGAAGAAACGAGATTAGGAGCGATGAATCGGGCTAACAATACTTCTACTGCTACAGGAGCTGCACTATCCTTTGGCCTAGAAGGAGGCGTCACTGAAATAGCAGGGGAAATGTATGTCTGTAACTGGGGCGCACTAATATTGGCTGACGGCACAATATTTACCGCTGCAGGTGCACAAATTCGATTACCCGAGGAAATTGCCCAGGAAATAAGAGCAGGTAAGGAGCTTGGCCCTGTTATGGAACATTACACACAACGTTTAGATATTCGCCAAGGTGCCGGGGCAGTAGGTATTTTCACACAAGGAATCGTGACGCGTCAGTCAATGTTTGAGCATATTGTCGCTTTGCTTGTCGGACAATATTTGTTCACATTAGGTCGGAAATAGTGTCTTTGAACTAGTGAAAATGGAGCAGTGATATTGCAACTTAACTAGAATTTTTTTAAAATAAAAAATAGTTAGCAACGAAAGGAAGATAGCAATGTCTTATGCACGGCTACGAGCACTAGGTTTAATGCTAATACTATTGGGGCTGTCAGGCTGTAATCAATCTGTTGATGAACAAATAGCGAGCGGTCTTCAATTAACAGAAACGGTATTTGCAGAAGAGCCAGAAGCGTATACTGACGAAATTGGTCATATTCAACTTTATTTACCGTCAAAATTCAACATTGATGATAGTTCAGATGCCTATAATATTTTAATATCAAAAGGAACGGATTCGTATATTCTTTTTATCAATGATAATGAAAAAGCTGATAGCAAGCTGTATTATAATTTGCTAAAAGAAGATAGCACAAAGAAAGTCATTCAGGAAACGACCTATGAAAAGGATGGCATTTTCGGTTTTTCCGCTGTATCTAAAACTGAGAACAACGATGAATTTGAGTTAATTGTCAGCTGTGGTGGAGTTAAAATGACGACCATTTCACAAGCAAATGATATTGAAAATAATCTTCATGAGATGACGAAAATCGTTCATTCAGTTAAGATTAAATAATTGCATCGTTTAGACTAAAAGCGGTTCACACAAATGTGAGCCGTTTCATTATGAAGAAAGGACGTGAGCGAATTGAAACAAATAAAATCAGAACAACTTGTGTCCCTACTAAAAAAGCAGTTAAGTGAGGAAAAATTTGATTTTCAATATGATAAAAAGCAAGATAAATTACGCTTAAATCATAAAAAAATAGGCAAAGGGATGGAGCTTTCCTTACCAGGTATTTTAGCAAAATATAATGAGAAACAAGAAGCTGCCATCGCCGAAGTTGTCTATACGATTGAGCAAACTTTTACGGCCATGGAAAAAGAGCAGGAACAAGGATTTAAAGAGTCAGGGCAAATTTATCCGGTTATTCGTGCAACTTCTTATCCGAAAGCTTCCAAAGAAGGACATGCATTTATTACAACAGAGCATACGGCTGAGACACGTATTTTTTATGCGCTCGATTTGGGCCAAACGTATCGCTTTATTGATGAATCAATGTTGGAAACATTACAATTAACAGTGGAGCAAATTCGAGAAATGGCACGATTTTCCGTTAAACAGTTACCGACTGTTTATAAGAAAGATGAAGTAGCTGGCAATGTCTTTTACTTTGTCAATGCCAATGACGGCTATGATGCTAGTCGTATATTGAACGAAAGCTTTTTAAAAGAAATGCGCACAAAAATTGAAGGTGACATGACGGTATCCGTACCTCATCAAGATGTATTAATACTAGGTGATATTCGCAATGAAACAGGGTATGATGTATTAGCACAGATGACGATGCATTTCTTTACTGTGGGAACAGTACCAATTACGTCATTATCATTTATTTATGAAGATGGGGAACTAGAGCCGATCTTTATACTAGCAAAAAACAGAGTAAAAAAGGAGCAAGAAAAACAATGAATGTATTTTACAACAAAGAGCATGTAGGAGATGTCTTATTAGTTCAATTAGCTACAGAGGCAATTGTCAAAACAGAAGTAGAACGTGCTGGTGATATCGCCATTTTAAAAGAAGCCCAAACAGGAGAAATCAAAGCATTTAACTTATTTAATGCAAGCAAGTATGTGCAAGTAGAGGCACAAGGTAATGTTGATTTGACACCAGAATTTGTTGCGCAACTTGAAGCAGCTATTGAAAAAAATGGCGCTGCGATTAGTCTGGATGTCGATTTCTCACCAAAATTTGTTGTCGGCTATGTAGAAACAAAGGAAAAGCATCCAAATGCTGATAAATTAAATATTTGTGCTGTCAATGTTGGCGAGCAAACACTACAAATTGTATGCGGTGCACCAAATGTTGAGGCTGGACAAAAAGTAGTCGTTGCAAAAATTGGAGCTGTCATGCCTTCAGGTATGCTTATTAAAGAAGGAAATTTACGTGGTGTAGATTCATTTGGTATGCTATGTTCAGCACGTGAATTAGCTATTCCAAATGCACCTTCAGAAAAAGGGATTTTAATTTTACCTGAGGATGCTGTAGTTGGTAGCGCGTTTGAAACACCAACTCGTTAATTAAATATGTTTTCCAAAAATCGTTATACTACCAATAGCTGGTGGTATAACGATTTTTTGTCTTGTTTGAGCCTATAAATACGAGTTTCTATATCATTTTTATGGTATGCTTTTTGATGTGGACATTGTACATAGTTTTAATAGGCAATTTTGATAACCAAAACTTCGACAATGCTATAAATGAAGTGTAAGAGAAATGAGTGAAACAACGTGAATTGGTTTAAAAAGAAGATTGATAAATTTTTAAATAGAGATGACATAGAATATGATGAATATTATGAAGAAGAGTATGAGGAGCTACCTAATCAGCGAGAGCCATTAAACGAAATGCCGCAAGCAACGAAACAAAAAACTTTTCGCTTCCCTTTAATCGATGACGGAGAAGAGCTGCCTTCAGCTTCTCAGTCCAAGGAAATGTTTAACCAAATGGACGACTCTTATGGCCAAATAGAAGAGTTAACTTTACCGAAACATTTAGATCATCGAATGGCAGATTCGCGTGTGTATGATATAGAGGTATCTGGTATACGTGAATTATTAGAAAGTCGTTCAAAACGGACTGGTAGAACGACGACGACACGAAGTCAGCCAAAGCAAGAATACCCGACAAAAGCAAGTATGGTTTTTCGAGATGCACAACTTGAAGCGAAACCTGTAAAAAAAGAACCCGTTGTAAAACAGGAAATTAAAACGGACGACCTGTTACAACAAAATCGCAAACGTTTCGTACCGACGGATGTTCCTTCGCCCGTTTATGGTTTTGCTAAACCTAGTCCAATTGAGCAGTTATTAAATAAACGTAAGGAAGAGCACGAAGCTGAAACGCCTTCTATGACTGCGTTTACAAAAGAAGCGACAACAAATGAGCCGGTTGAAAATATACTAGAAGAAAAAGAGCCTATTAAAGCCTTTCATGATGTACGCGAACAGCTTGATATACGACCTCATAGGGAAGCGATATGGAAGCAACCGAGTGTTGTGGAGGAAGTGACTGCTACTGAGCAAAGCCCGTCAGCAGAAGAAGTAAAACAACCAATAACATTCGCTGATACTGACATGACGGAGCACAGCCAGCTAACGGAGAAAGCACCAGTAGAAGTGACACCGAAGCAACCGATTACGTTTGAGGAAGTTGAAGCGGTTGAGCAAAGTGTGATGCCAGTGGAAGAAAAAATGGAGCTACCTATCCCACAAACAACATCGTTTGCTGTAAATTTTGAAGAGCAAATTAAAGAAGCTGTTCAGCAAGAGCTTGCTGTCGATCAAATATCAGCTGATCAATCAGAAATTCATGTAAAAGAAGTCGTTGTGGAACAATTACAAATAGAGAATTCCACGATTCATATTGGGGAAGTGACAGTTGTTCAGCCAACGAACGAGGAAGAACAACAAGCCGTAGTAGAAGAAACAACTGTAAAACAAGAGAAGAGCCGCATTCCGTTTAATGTCCTAATGCTAAAAACAGATAAAGAAAAATGGCGAATTGCACAGCAATTAAAATCGCTATCGTCAGCTACTGTTGAAGAACAACAACGTGATACGGCACTTTCTCATAATGAGCTTGAAGCTGTTGCGTCGACAGCGGTTGTAGAAGTGGAGCAGGCTAGTGAAATGTCAGCATCGACCGAGATAGAAGAGGTAGAATCTGAGGGCATTTCTGTTATTACAATGGCCCCTGTTGCTACAATGACACGTTTGCCGACATTCGAAAGTACTTCCTTTGACGAAACAGCAGCAACGGTATTAGAAAACGAATACCCTCAAGAAGAAAAGACAGCAAATGTGCCTGAGACAGTCGAAGAAGGTCTATCAACGAAGGTTGAAGAAAATGCGTTACCATCAGAGGGTCCAGCTCTAAAAGTTGAGGCAGACGAAGAAGCATCAGCTTCTATAGTTGAAGAAGATGCGTTACCATCAGAAGGTCCAGCCATAAAAGTTGAGGCAGATGAAGAATTATCAGCAACTATGTACAATAATGTGCCATATGTGCAACAGCGAGAAGAAACGGTTGCGATTCAATTCGATGAAGAAAAATCGACCGAAGTAGAGGGGAACTCTACAGCTGTATTGCCAATTGCTGAGGTAGGCGAATCTTTAGAAAAAGAATCGAAACCATTAAAGCCTGTCCATGTCTATCAAAAACCGACGGATGATTTTTTAGAACCGCCAGAAGAGAAAACGCAGGATACGGAGTGGATGGAGCAACAAGGGGACACACTAGTAGAAGCATTATCTTATTTCCAAGTGTCAGCCCAAATTGAATCGATTATGCAAGGACCAGCCGTAACACAATTTGAAATTACAGTCAGTCATGGTACGAAGGTAAGTAAAATTCGTAACTTGGCAGATGATTTAAAATTAGCTTTAGCTGCGAAGGATATTCGTATACAGGCGCCGATTCCAGGAAAAAGCTCAATCGGCATCGAAATTCCTAACCGCGTATCACGTGCTGTTCGTTTATCGGAAGTGACAAATAGCGCTTCATTCCTTGAATCGGACTCACCATTAGAGGCAGCGTTAGGTTTAGATTTAACAGGGAAGCCTGTCACAATTGATTTACGCAAAATGCCACACGGTTTAATCGCCGGTGCAACGGGTTCAGGAAAATCCGTTTGTATCAATTCCATTTTGGTGAGTTTATTATATAAAGCTGCACCACATGAATTAAAACTAATGCTGATTGACCCGAAAATGGTAGAGCTTGCGCCTTTCAATCATATTCCGCATTTAGTTAGCCCAGTTATTACAGATGTAAAGGCTGCAACAGCTGCGTTAAAATGGGCAGTAGAGGAAATGGAGCGCCGTTATCAATTATTTGCGCATGCTGGCGCACGTGATATTACACGTTATAATGCGTTAGCAGATAAAAATAATGAGCATAGCTTAAAATTACCGTATATTTTAATTGTTATCGATGAGTTAGCTGACTTAATGATGATGTCGCCAGCAGATGTTGAGGAAGCGATTTGTCGTATTGCACAAAAAGCACGTGCTTGTGGTATTCATTTAATTGTTGCAACACAAAGACCTTCTGTAGATGTTATCACAGGTCTTATTAAATCCAATA
This sequence comes from Lysinibacillus sp. 38-6, assembly GCF_046245175.1. Taxonomy (GTDB): domain Bacteria; phylum Bacillota; class Bacilli; order Bacillales_A; family Planococcaceae; genus Lysinibacillus. Next base: position 2,176,732 of record NZ_CP176417.1, on the reverse strand, counting down.
TTCCTACACGAATTGCCTTTGCGGTATCTTCACAAATCGATTCGCGTACAATATTAGATGGGCAAGGGGCAGAGCGATTACTTGGACGTGGCGATATGCTATATTTAGGTAATGGCATGTCTGCACCTGTACGTTTACAAGGAACGTTTGTAACAGATGATGAGATAGAAGCAATTATTGATCATGTGCGTGAGCAAGGTGAACCAGATTATATTTTTGATCAAGAGGAACTTTTAAAGAAGTCAGAAGTTACGGCAGAGCAAGATGATCTGTTTGAAGATGTCTGTCGCTTTGTTTATGAAGCGGGTGGAGCTTCGACATCTCTTATTCAACGCAAGTATCATATCGGTTATAATCGTGCTGCACGCTTAATTGATATGCTGGAATCGCACGGTTTTGTATCAGAGGCAAGAGGCAGTAAACCGCGTGAAAGTTATATTACCGAACAAGATTTAATTGCTATGTTTGAATAAGAATTGCGGTATTTTCGTAAAGATTATCTGACTTTCGTCGAAATTAGTTTTTTTAGAAAAGTTGCACATTTATCGTTGTGCATAAATAGTGCTATAATAGACAAGATGTTTTAACATAGTACGTATTTTTCTGTACGTCTAAAGGTATTAATACCTAGTACAAAATACGATACACCTAATAGATGATAGATGGGATATTGTATTTCCCGGGGGGTTTAATTAATGACAGTTTTTCATTTCACAGGCATTAAAGGTTCTGGCATGAGTTCGCTTGCACAAATCTTGTTTGATGCTGGTGAACAAGTACAGGGCTCAGATATTGATAAATATTTCTTTACGGAACAACCGTTGCGCGAACGAAATATTCCAATTTTTACATTTAATGCGGATAATATTAAAGAAGGTATGACCGTAATAGCAGGGAACGCTTTTCCTGATGACCATCCTGAATTAGTGCGAGCACGTGAAATTGGTGTAGAAATTATTCGTTATCACAAATTTCTTGGTGAGTATATTGGCAATTACACATCCATTGCCATTACGGGCGCACATGGTAAAACATCTACAACCGGCTTAATGGCACATGTTGTAGGTGGCTATAAACCAACTTCATATTTAATCGGAGATGGTACAGGTGCAGGACATGAAGATGCGAACTTCTTTGTCATGGAAGCATGTGAGTATCGTCGACACTTTTTAGCCTATAATCCTGACTATGCAGTAATGACGAATATTGATTTCGATCATCCAGACTACTTTGCAAACATTGAAGATGTTTATGCTGCCTTTCAATCACTTGCATTACAAGTGAAAAAAGCAATTATCGCATGTGGCGATGATGAGCATCTACAACGTATCCAAGCGAAAGTACCTGTCGTTTATTACGGATTCGGAGCAGAAAATGATTTTGAGGCTCGTAACGTTGAAAAAACAACAGAAGGTACAACATTTGATGTGTTTGTGCGCAATGAATTTTATAGTACTTTCTTTATCCCATTATTTGGCGACCATGCAGTGTTGAATACATTAGCTGTTATTACACTTTGCCAATATGAAGGTATTTCATCTGAAATTATTCAAGAACGTTTAAACACATATAAAGGTGTAAAAAGACGTTTCACAGAATCGAATATTGGGGATCATGTTTTAATCGATGATTATGCACACCATCCGACGGAAATTCGTGCAACGATTCAATCGGCAAGACAAAAATATCCTGAACGTGAATTAGTCGCTATATTCCAGCCACATACATTCACTCGTACACAAGCATTTTTACAAGACTTTGCAGACAGCCTAAGTTTGGCAGATACAGCCTACTTATGTGATATCTTTGGTTCTGCAAGGGAAACACAAGGTGCACTTTCAATTCAAGATTTAGCTTCTCTTATTGACGGGAGCGCTGTCATTACAACAGAAGGTATTGATGTCTTAACGAAGCATAAAGACGCCGTATTTTTATTTATGGGCGCTGGCGATGTTCATAAGTTCCAAGATGCCTTTGAAGATGTATTAAAGAACAATGAAACAGCTTAATCCGCAAGGAATAAGCTGTTTTTTCTCAAATTATAGAAGGATTTAAGTTTTATTTGTCGAAGATAAGGTAAGTAATAGTAAAGAGAGAAATATTACTAGCAGGAGGTCTATTTATGGAAGTCATTTTGTATATTGCAGCAATTATAGCAGCAATCGGTTTTTTAATTTTGTGTGTAAGTGTCAGTATGACATTATTTTCGCTCAAATCAATTCTTAACAGCTTATCTGGTACATTATCTGGTATTGAGAAACAAATGGAAGGAATTACTCGTGAAACGACTTCTTTGTTAATTAAAACAAATAGCCTAGCTGAAGACATTCAACAAAAATCTGAACAGCTAAATACAGTTGTCCATGCAGTGAAAGGCATGGGTGAATCTGTAAATGGTTTAAATGCATCCGTACAGCAAATTACTTCATCAATCTCGAAAAGCGTTGAACAAAACGAAGAAAAAATTGCGCAAGTTGTTCAATGGAGCAATGTGGCAATGGGCATTGCAGATAAGTGGAAGAAGCGTAAAGTGATTGAGCAGGCACAAGAAATAATGCCTGAGGACGTATATAGTTTTGAGGCAGTTCAAGCGGACAAGCCGAAAAGAAAATGGGGTCGCAAAAAATAATTATTATTTAGCAGGTGCTTTCTTCAAGCCTGCTGAATATAAATAAAGCCTTAGGCGAATATTGCTGTGTTTTACGAACAAGAAAAATACATTTGTCTAGGCGCATTAGATTATAAAATGGGAGGAATTGTCCATGACTACACAAAAGCCAAACTTTAACGAAGTGAAGGAACAACAACTAGAAAGTACATTGCCACAGCTTTATAATCCGCAAGAATCGATTTATGAAGAGGAGCGTGTAAATATGAAAGATTTCGTCATTGGCGCGTTAGTTGGGGGTATAGTGGGTGCAGCTGCAGGTCTACTACTGGCTCCGAAATCAGGGAAAGATTTACGTAGTGATGTGGCAGTGCAAGCAGTTAATTTAAAAGATAAGAGTGCTGATTTTTCAACAACTGCGAAAGATAAAACTGTTCAACTATCCAAACAAATTCAAGAGCAATCTTCGCAATTAGTAGAAAAAGTGAAAACACTTAAATCTGCAAAAGCACCAACTGTTTTTGATGATGGTACTGTCTCTTTCGAAGGGGAAGAGCCGTTAGAGGACTATATCAATGATGTTGATTCAAAAAAAGAGGATGCTCTAGACACATCTGAGCAAACGATTGAAGAAAAAGACAAAGCACAAGAAGTTCGTGCTTAAAATAAAAGAAATTACATCGTAAAGAAAAAGTGTTAGATTGACTGCAATCAATCTAACACTTTTTGCATTATTACAATGATAAAGGAGCTTCTTCAAGTACAATTTCTAATCGATCGCCACCGAAAATTTCAGTGTCAAACGTTGCGAGCTGTCCGTTGCGTAGGATTTTAAAATTGCCTTTAAAGGATGTAGGTAACTGCCAATTAGAAAAGCGAAAAACATCTTGGTAAACCCAAGGACTTCGGTCTTTTTCAAGAATAGCAACCGTCGCGCCATTTGGAACAGTAGAGAGTGGCGACATAACTACCTGGTTCACAAGCACTTCATTCGTCGTTTTTTTCAGCTCTAATAGCTCCTGTTGGAAATGAATGATAATTTTGTCCTCAAGCAAAACATTCAGATGATCGGCTATTCGCTGAACCGTTGGGAGAGCTGGTTGCGAAAAAGTGATAACATCGTTATGTTGTACAGCATAAGTCAGTTTACCTGGTTTTCCATTTATTAATAAATTTGCAGAAAACGTCGGTACATATAGTGGTTTGCCATCGACGTAAATGACATACGACTCAAATTGCTTTAGCATAGTTGTATTATTTGTAGCTTTAAAAATATCTTCTACGGTTTCAGCTATGTCAAACACGATACTATCACGATCATTTAAAACCGTATCCATTGATACCGGCGAACCGTTAACAGTAATTTTAGGTTCAACGATATATTTCGTATCTTGAATAGTTACCGTTTTAGTCACCGCTTGGTCCACAATATCTTGAACTGTAGCAGTGGCAGGATGACCATCTTGGCCTTCAATAAGCAAAATGGCGTCGCCTGTTTTAATGATCGTTTTAGTAGAGGCCTGTTGACCATTAACTAAAATTTGTGCTGGTTGACCGTGGCCACCAGGTATAAAAATATCTTGTCCGTTCACACTAATGGATAAACCATGGCCAGGTTTGCCATATAATTGTTTAGCTCGAATATTGGCAGCTAAAAAGGCATCGCCAACTGTCATTTCCTTTAATTCAAATAGGCGTACAATTTGTTCATTGACCGTTAAGCTCATATATTGTATCGGCATTTTCTTCGCTGCAATGGCTATGCCAATTGGTGTTACTAATTCAGGGGAGGCTTTAATATGCTCCTCCTTCGTTAAATTTTGAATGGCATCGACACCGCGTACCGCTATTCGGTTTGCTGGTAAATTCAGCACGAGGCCAATCTCCGTTGTTAAATTCGGTGTTAAACTACCACCGCCAACAAGCATTACGGCTTTAGGAGCAGTACGATTATTCAGACGTAATATCTCTTCCCCGATCGCTTTTGCAAGTTGTTTTACAGCCGGCTCAATGGCCGTAAGCACTTCTGCTTTAGGATAGTATTGATCGAAGCCTAAAATATCTTGTATTAAAATTTCCTCAGCACTATGTAGTTGGCGCTTCGCTTCTTCAGCAACCGGGAAGTCAAGTAAATAATGATCACTAAGTGCTTCGGTTATTTCATCGCCTGCTGTCGGTACCATGCCATAGGCCACAACGGTACTCTTGTCAGTAATGGCAATATCGGATGTACCAGCGCCAATGTCCACCAGCGCAACATTTAGACGGCGCATTGTAGGGGGGATTAAGACATTGATGGCCGCAATCGGTTCTAGTGTAAGAGCATCCATTTCCAAATTCGCACGTTTTAAGGCGGCAATCAGTGATTCCACGACAACACGTGGCAGGAAAGTCGCAATGACTTCGATTTGGGCTTCATCACCTTGTTGATCTAGAAGGCTACCGATTTCTTCACCATCTAGGCGATAATAAAGTACGGAATAGCCAACACAATAATAATGGCTTGTTTTAGTATCCTCTTTATGTTGTAAAAGCTGTTGCTGTGCTTGTTGAACAGCTTGTAACTCTAAGCGACTTATATCTTCTTCAGTGAAAATAGGGCGGTTACGAATATTAAGCGTCACGCTTGCCTGTTCCGTTTTTAATGACCGACCTGCAGCAGCGACACTTACTTTTGATAAAGGTCCATGCTTTTCTTCCAGCTGTTGTTTAATTTCAGTAATTAACTCAGCCACATACATGACATTATGTATTTGACCATCTACCATGGCCCGTTCTTTGTGTTCTTTTACTAATATATCTTGTACATGAAAATGGTCGTTATTTTCTTCTAATATAATGCCAACAACAGAACGTGTACCGATATCAAGTGCAAATAATTTTGAACTCAATGTAATCGCTTCCTTTCTTGATATATCTCAAAATAATTTAGCGAGTTGAAGCGCTAAATTAAAAATGCGTGACAATCTGAACAACATTGATTATAATGATGCTAATATCTAAAAATGTAACATACATTTCAGAGTTCTGAAAGTGTCTGTCATGGGGAGAGGAGCAAGAAGCATGAGCCAAAAGGATTTAGAAAGCTTACGTAGTCAAATTGACGGATTAAACTTAGAGATTCTTCGTTTAATTAACGAACGTGCAGCTGTAGTAGATGAAATCGGTAAAATTAAAGAAAAACAAGGTGTTAATCGCTATGATCCATTACGCGAACGACATATGCTAGATCTAATTAAAGAACACAATCACGGTCCATTAAACCAAATGACGGTTGATTATATTTTTAAACAAATCTTTAAAACAGCATTAAAACAACTTGAAGCTGATAAAAAGAAAGAACTACTTGTATCACGTAAGAAAAAATCAGAAGATACTGTCATCAATATTAACGGTGAGCTGATTGGCCAAGGAAAACCATCTTTCGTATTTGGTCCTTGTGCAGTTGAGTCTTACGAGCAAGTAGCAGCCGTTGCAGCATCTATTAAAGCTAAAGGTGAAAAATTAATCCGTGGTGGTGCTTACAAACCTCGTACTTCTCCATATGACTTCCAAGGTCTTGGTTTAGAAGGATTAAAAATTTTAAAGCGTGTATCGGAAGAATACGGTTTAGGTGTTATTACGGAAATTGTTACACCTGGTCATTTAGAAGAAGCGCTTGATTATATTGATGTTATTCAAATCGGTGCTCGTAATATGCAAAACTTCGAGTTATTAAAAGCAGCGGGTGCAACAAACAAACCAGTGCTATTAAAACGTGGTTTAGCAGCAACGATTGATGAGTTCATTCATGCAGCAGAATACATTATGTCTAAAGGCAATGAAAACATTATCCTTTGTGAGCGTGGCATTCGTACTTACGAAAAAGCAACACGTAACACATTAGACATTTCAGCTGTACCTATTTTAAAACAAGAAACACACTTACCAGTATTCGTCGATGTAACACACTCAACTGGTCGACGTGACTTATTATTACCATGTGCAAAAGCTGCAATTGCAATCGGTGCAGATGGTGTAATGGCAGAAGTGCATCCAGATCCTTCTGTAGCACTTTCAGATTCTCAACAACAAATGGATATTCCAACATTCGATGCATTCTACGAAACGCTACAAAAATTCATGAAGAATCATGAAATTCACGCATAATGATTTTACACCGCTTGCGCAATAAGCAGGCGGTGTTTACTATATCGTGACAAAAAAATGTCTATAATAGTACTATTTGTACTTGGTATTTCATTTCGTGTACGTACTTCTTCTTGAAAATGGAGCGAAAATTATCGTATGATAAGGCTATAAAAGGAAAAAGGGAGGCACGTACGATGACTGTTACAATTTATGATGTTGCACGAGAAGCGAATGTTTCGATGGCAACGGTTTCTCGTGTAGTCAATGGTAATCAAAATGTAAAACCAGCGACACGAAAAAAAGTATTAGAAGTAATTGAACGATTAGAATATCGTCCGAACGCAGTAGCGCGAGGGTTAGCAAGTAAGAAAACGACAACAGTTGGCGTGATTATCCCAGATATTGCAAATAATGTTTATGCGGAGCTGGCACGTGGTGTTGAGGACATTGCGACAATGTATCGATACAATATTATTCTTGCCAACTCAGATCAACATGAAGATAAAGAGCTACAGCTGTTAGATACAATGCTAGGTAAACAGGTAGACGGTATTGTCATGATGAGTGATGAAGTAACAGAGAAAATGCAACAATCAATGGATCATTCGCCTGTGCCAATTGTTCTTGCAGGTTCTGTAGATGAATCACAAACAATTGCCACTGTTAATATCGATTATTTCCAGGCAGCTTATGAAGCAATTTCGTTACTCGTTCAAAACGGTCATACGCGAATCGGCTTTGTAACTGGGCCGCTTACTTATACAATTAATGGTAAATTCAAGCTTGAAGCTTATAAAAAAGCGCTGCAAGATGCAGGCATAAGTATAGATGAATCACTAATTGCGGCAGAAGAATCAAGCTATGATATGGGCTTAGAGGCTTGGGAAACATTATCTGCTTTAGACAACCCTCCGACTGCTTATTTTGCAGGAAGCGATGAACTTGCGATTGGCTTAATTCACGGTGCGCAGGATGCTGGCAAAAATGTGCCAGAAGATATTGAGGTCATTAGTTTTGAAAATTCGAAGTTGGCTCGTATGGTCCGCCCGCAGCTGACAAGTGTTGCACTGCCCCTATATGATATTGGCGCTGTAGCAATGCGATTATTGACAAAGCTTATGAATAAAGAGCCTGTAGAAGACGAAGCGGTAATCTTACCGCACCGTATCGAACATCGACAATCTGTGAAAAGTAAATAACAAAAAACACGTAAATCTCATGGTAGGATTTGCGTGTTTTTTTTATGGGAAAATATGTGCTTGCAACAAAGCTTTGGTGGAAAAGGCAAAAAGGTAAAGCATAAGTTTGGATTATAGCTTTAATAATGGGAGGAGAGAGTTACTAGTTGTTGGTAGCGGAGGCGGCGACTCCTGCGGGACAGCACATATAGTAAGACGCAACAAACCGCGCGTTAGCGAGGGTTGCGGCTTACTGTGTGCCCGCGGAAAGCGTCCGCCGTAGCGGACAACAACGTTTACAGCTTTATTTCTAATCTCGTTTTTCGGTACGGATAATATGTAACGCTTTTTCTAGCATTTGGGCGTTTTTTTCTTCAATTTCCGCTTTACGCGGAATGGGCTCATAGAGAGGATTTGGATCTTCCCATGTTGGAATAAAAGGAACGGGTGCTTCTGGCTGCCAACGGTCTAACCATGCTTGTGGTAAGGCTCCTGTTGGTATTGCTTGATCGGTCATTTCTAGCCATAGCATCGACCATGCCCGTGGCACAACCCGCCATATATCGTAGCCGCCACCACCAACAGCAATCCATTTGCCATCACAATATTCATGTGCAAGCTTGTGCGCCAGCTTTGGAATTTCCTTATAAATATTCATCGTGCCGTACAAATGTGTTAATGGATCAAAATAATGTGCATCGGCTCCATTTTGCGTTAATACAACATCAGGTTTAAAAAATTCAAATACTTCACGCATAGCTTTTTCGTATATTTCTAAGAAACTTTCATCCTCGGTAAATGCATCAATTGGAAAGTTAAAAGAAGTACCATATCCTTGCCCATTGCCACGTTCAGTGATATTTCCTGTGCCAGGGAATAGGTAACGTCCTGTTTCATGGATTGATAAAGTACAAACATCCGGGTCTTCATAGAAACTCCATTGGACACCATCGCCATGATGGGCATCCGTATCGACGTAGAGCACACGGGCTTTGTATTTTTCCTGTAAATAACGAATGGCTACAGTGCTATCATTATAAATACAAAATCCAGAAGCACGACCGCGGAAACCGTGATGGAGACCACCGCCAAGATTTAGCGCATGTTGAGCTTTCCCTTCCATTACATAATCGACAGCCGTTAATGTGCCACCGACAAGTTGAGCACTTGCTTCATGCATATTTTGAAAGATCGGTGTATCTTCAGTGCCGATACCATAGCTTGCACATTGTGCCTCGCTCAGTTTACCGTGACCTGCATTTTTAACGATTTCGATGTATTTTGGATCATGTGCAAGCAAAAGCTCTTTTTCCGTAGCGATGCGAGCAGGAACGATATCGACATCGTCGAGCGCACCTATATTTTTTAGCAAATCCATTGTTAGCGTCAAACGTTTATGATTAAAAGGATGTGTATCTGAAAATTTATATCCGAGTTGCTCAGGCGAATAAACAAAGACAGCATTTTTCATTATAATGAAACACCTGGTAAATTCGGCCATAGCACGTCGAAACCTTCTTGACGAAGATTTTCAATGATAGCAAGTGGGTTTAACGTTTTTACTCGGACGCTTAAAATTTTATTTTGGGTATTTTCAGAATCAGGATATACTAAGACGCTTTGGACATTTGCATGATGCAAATTAAAAATCTTTGTAATTTCAAATAATACTCCGGGTGTATCGCAAACTCGAATTTCAATTTTGGAGCCAGGTTCAGTGGCACCAGTGAGTTCGATATACGTGTAAAGTAAATCGGTTGTCGTCACAATACCGACGAGTTTTCCACCGGACACAATGGGTAAACAACCTACCTTTGCTTCATAAAAAGTAAGAGCTACTTCTTCTACAAAGTCTAGAGGGTGGCCCACAAGTGGATTTTTAACCATTATATCTTCTACCTTTGCTCGAAACACTGGAGAATCTGGTTCATCTTTCAGTGAGGAAGGTAATGCCTCTTTAATATCGCGCTCTGTAATGACACCTAGAACATGACGTTCATTATCGATAACGGGTAAATGTCGCACTTTTTTCTCGCGCATTAATTTTAACGCTTCTAGAACAGTGTTTGTCGGAGCCAATGTGTAAGGCTCATCATTCATTATTTCTTCAACAATCATATACGTATCCCCTTTGTGTTGGTTTTAATACATGAAGCGATTTCTAAAACGAAGTCGGTCGAATCTTTCCATTGTTTCAGGAGGCACTCGTTTACCCTCACGTGCCATCAGGCAGTTAGCGGGATGTGATGTAATTTCAGGATCATCTGTGGCGAAATATTCGAAGCCCACTGAACTCATCATTCGCTCCATCATTTTGCGGTAATCCCAGACGTTTAATCCTGTACCTTTTAAGTCCCAATGCCAATAATATTCGGTTGTGATAACGAGGTAGTCTTCCATCTCATCCCCCATAAAGGACACTGCTAACAAGGCTTTTCCAGCACCCGTCCCACGATAGTCAGGAATGACCTCAATGGCACCTAACTCTATCATATTATCAATTCTGTCCTCGGCCCATCGTTCAAGCGGATCAGGATAAAGATAGGTAACGTAGCCTACGATTATGTTGTCATTTCGAATAATAATAATACGGCCTTCAGCAAGCCCAGCTATTTCGATAATGGCTTGCTGTTGTTGTTTAGGAGGTCTAAAGGCAACTAATCCCTCGTGGAATGTATATGTAGCTAATTTTTCTGGAGGAACAGGTCCTTCCACATAAACAGTACCATGCTTTGTCTCCTTTGTAACAGAAAAAAAAGTCTTTTTATGTTCCATAATGACACCACCTGAGTTTAATAATTCCATTATAGCTGATTTAAAGCGGAAAAACGCTTAAATTTACGAAATATAACTATACTTTTGGAAAAATAAAAATATTGAGACATTCTAGGTGAATTCGTGTAAAATAGATTTATATTGCAACTGTTATTTAACAGATGAATGTTGTTATATTAAGCATTGTTCGTATATAATTGGCGTAAACTGTTCTATAACAATTGCTCATAGCGTATTTGTCTTTGGAGAAAGTGGCGAATTTTAATAGCATTCAGTAGCTGTTTTCTATGGCGAAATTGTTTCAATTGCCATTATTTAACTTAATTTTCCAAATGGGGATGGGGCTCGCTTTTTTGTCCTTTATAGTGAGCTTCCAGGAAAATAAGTGTAGCGCAAACAAAGTTGCGAACGAGTGGCAGCAGCTACGATTACGTTACGGCGTAATTGCGGAGAAAGATCGTAAGTACGTTTTAAATTTGCTTACTTATGAACTAAAGCAAAAAAAGGAAGGGGTAATTTCATGGGGATGAAAACGATGGAGAAATTAAAAGCAAAAACAGGGCACTATCATTTGCCAAATTATGAGGAGGCAGCAGCAAATCATGATTGGGCACAAACGGAAAAGGCATTTAGTTGGCATGAAACAGGATTAGTCAATATGGCTTACGAGGCAATTGATCGTCATACAGAAACAACTCGCAAAAACAAAGTTGCACTCTATTATAATGATGGCAAGCGCAAAGAAGCCTATTCTTTTAATGAAATGAAAAGGTTGACGAACAAAGCAGCGAACGTCTTTAAAACAGCGACAAATCTTGAAAAAGGCGATCGTTTATTTATTTTTATGCCGCGTTCACCAGAGCTGTACTTTTCATTACTAGGCGCTTTAAAGATGGGTGTTATTGTAGGACCACTATTTGAAGCATTTATGGAAGGTGCTGTGTATGATCGACTTTCAGATAGCGATGCGAAAGTGTTAGTGACAACGCCTGAATTATTAGAGCGCGTACCATTAGCTAAACTGCCTAACTTGCAACATGTATTTTTAGTAGGACCAGATATTGAAGAATCACCACAAATTTTAGACTTTCATAAGCGAATGAAAGAGGCTTCTGCGAAGTTTGATATCGAATGGGTAGATCGCGAAGATGGTATGATTTTGCATTATACTTCTGGCTCGACTGGTGCGCCAAAAGGTGTGTTACATGTGCATAATGCAATGCTTCAACAGTACCAGTCCACTCAATGGGTACTTGATTTAGGTGATAATGATATTTATTGGTGTACGGCTGATCCAGGTTGGGTAACAGGTACATCCTATGGGATTTTTGGACCGTGGTTAAATGGCGCCACAATGCTGATTGTTGGTGGACGATTCTCGCCGCAAGCATGGTACCAGGCGATTGAGGATTACGGTGTGACCGTTTGGTATAGTGCGCCAACAGCATTCCGTATGTTAATGGGTGCCGGTAGTGCTATGCTTGAAAATTATGATTTGTCTTCATTGCGCCATGTCTTATCTGTGGGGGAACCGCTTAACCCAGAGGTTATCCGTTGGGGAAGTGAAGAGTTAGGACATCGTATTCATGATACTTGGTGGATGACAGAAACGGGCGCGCATATGATTTGTAACTATCCGAGCATGGATATAAAGCCAGGATCAATGGGCAAGCCTTTACCGGGTATACATGCGACAATTGTTGATGATGCGGGAAATGAAGTGCCACCATTTACAATGGGCAACTTAGCTATACGTAGGGGTTGGCCTGCAATGATGCGTCAAATTTGGGGTAATCCTGAGCGCTATGAATCGTACTTCTTAAAAGGCGAGTGGTATGTTTCCGGTGATTCGGCATATATGGATGATGAAGGTTATTTCTGGTTCCAAGGTCGAGTGGATGATGTTATTATGACGGCTGGTGAACGTGTTGGACCGTTCGAAGTAGAAAGTAAGCTATTAGAACATCCAGACATTATTGAAGCAGGGGTTATTGGAAAACCTGATCCTGTACGTGGTGAAATTATTAAAGCATTTGTATCTTTACGGGAAGGTGTGGAGCCGTCAGATGCTTTAATTGAAAATATTCGAGAGTTTGTTAAAAAGGGCTTATCCGCTCATGCGGCACCGAGGGAAATTGAATTTAAGGAAAAGTTGCCGAAAACACGAAGCGGTAAAATAATGCGGCGCGTGTTAAAAGCATGGGAGTTAAATCTGCCAACTGGCGATCTTTCGACGATGGAAGATTAATAGACTGAACGTATAATTTATTTTTATTCAATTCGTGAATAAATAGAAGGTAGGAATTCATTCGATTAATGAAAGGGTTCCTACCTTCTTTTTGCTATGTTATAGGGATTAATAGAAATTGAAAACATTTGTAACAGAATATTGAGAAAATAATAGTTATAAATAAAAATTCAGTTGACTTAATATTTATGCAGACGTATACTATTTTTAACTTATTTTAGAGGTGAGTGTAATGAAAGTAGGGATTATTGGAGCAACAGGATATGGAGGATTGGAGCTTATCCGCTTTTTACATAATCATCCAGCGGTGGAGCACATTGAATTATTTACATCGTCAGAGGAAGGTGTCTTATTTTCTTCAAAGTTTGGCCATTTAATTACGATTACAGATTTGCCATTGCAAAAAATTGATGATGAAGCATTAGTGAAATTGGATGTAGTATTTGCGAGTACGCCTTCCGGTGTAACAAGTGAACTGTTACCACCATTAGTTGGCAAAGGTCCGAGGTTAATAGATTTATCAGGGGATTTCCGCTTAAAGGATCCAACAAGTTATGAACAGTGGTATGGAAAAAAGGCTGCACCATTCGAGACTATTCAGCAAAGTGTATATGGCTTAACAGAATGGAATGCTCATCATGTGAAAAATGCCTCACTTATCGCCAACCCAGGATGCTATCCAACAGCGGTTCTGCTTTCGTTATTACCTTTGTTAAAAGAGCAACTGATCGATCCAAACTATCTTGTGATTGATGCAAAAAGCGGTATATCGGGTGCTGGCAATAAACCATCGCAAACGACACATTTTAGTGAAGTGAACGAAAACTTCTCTATTTATAAAACGAATACACATCAACATATTCCAGAAATTGAGCAAGCTATTGCCATGTTTGCAGGTGTAGAGACGGCCATTACGTTTAATACACATTTAGTACCGATGACACGGGGCATTTTATCAACTGCCTATGCACCTTTAATGCCTCGCGTGACAGAGGAACAACTCGTTGCTTGCTTACAGGCAACATATGAAAAACATCCGTTTGTGCGGGTCGTAAAGGATGTCAATAGTCTTGCCACAAACCGAGTGAAAGGTTCTAACTATTGCGATATTTTGGTCAAAGCTGATAGTCGTACAAATCGTGCAACGATTGTTGCCGTTATTGACAATTTAGTGAAAGGGGCGGCAGGGCAAGCCATTCAAAATATGAACGTGCAATTTGATTTACCTCAAACAACGGGATTAGACGTCGTACCGTTGTTTATATAAGTGCCATATAAGTGCCAGGCACCCAAACAATTTTGAATATTGCCAATTGTTTTAGTGCCTGGCACTCTCGAAGACTCCTGCGGGAATGCACGTAACGTAAGACGTAACAAGCCGCGCGACAGCGAAGGTTACGGCTTACGTCGTGCCCACGGAAAGCGAAGTGAATTTTTAGGATAAAGAAAGTATGTATTTACGTGCCAGGCACCCAAACAATTTTGAATATTGCTAATTGTTTCAGTGCCAGGCACCCTACTAAAGGCACCTTACTAAGGAGGAATATGTTTATGACATTAACAGCATCAACGAATGTGATGAAAAAATTATCAAGTAAAAACATCGTATCACCGAAAGGCTTTAAAGCGGCAGGTATCCACTGTGGATTAAAGCATAAGAAGAAAGATTTAGCGATTTTAGTTAGTGATGTACCTGCAAGTGTAGCAGGGGTATTTACAACGAATGCGGTTCAAGCAGCCCCGTTAAAAATAACAAAAGAAGTTGTTTATACAACAAAAAAAATACAAGCGATGATTGTAAACTCTGGAAATGCCAATGCGTGCACAGGTAAGCAAGGCGTGAAAGATGCGCAAACAATGCAAGCTTTAACAGCTGAAAAATTAGGGATTGCAGCAAATCTTGTCGGTGTTTGTTCAACAGGTGTCATCGGAGAAATAATGAATATGGAGCCAGTTGCAAGCGGGATTGGCCAATTAGAGCCTAAGGATAACTTAGAGAGTGCCATCGATTTTGCACAGGCCATATTAACAACTGATACAGTGATGAAAAATACGAGCTATAGCACCATTGTAGATGGTCAAGAGATTATTGTTGCCGGTGTAGCAAAGGGCTCAGGAATGATTGAGCCGAATATGGCGACGATGCTAGGGTTTATTACGACAGATGCCAATATTGAATCCGATGTCTTACAAGCGGCACTATCGGAAATTACCAACCAGACATTTAATGCAATTACGGTAGATGGTGATACATCGACAAATGATACGGTAGTGGTCATGGCAAATGGTGTAGCTGGCAATCATTCTTTAACATCTGCCCATCCTGATTGGCATAACTTTTACTATACACTAAAAACGGTAGCAGAAGATTTAGCAAAAATGATTGCTAAAGATGGCGAAGGCGCTACGAAATTAATTGAAGTTGAAGTAACGGGCGCCGTTTCAGACGATGAAGCACGTAAAATTGCTAAAACGGTTGTCGGATCGCCACTTGTAAAAACAGCAGTATTTGGATGTGATGCGAACTGGGGGCGTATTATTGCTGCAGTTGGGTATAGTGGAGCGACTGTTGACCCTGACAAAATCACCATCCAAATTGGTGGAGCCACAATGGTGGAAAACGGTGAACCGATTGCCTTTTCTGAAGATGAACTAATTCAAATTTTGAAAATGCATGAAGTGAAAATCTTTGTGTCACTTGGTATTGGCGAGGGCAAGGGGCATGCTTGGGGATGTGACTTAACTTATGACTACGTTCAAATCAACGCATCATACCGCTCGTAAACGCATGGTCATTAAGCTTGGCGGCAGTACGCTAGAAGGCTTAAATGAAGCGTTTTTTAAAAATTTTAAAAAACTACAAGACTGTGGTGTCGAACTGATTATTACGCATGGCGGAGGCCCTGCTATTAATCGACAACTGGCTGCACAACAAATAGAATCCCATGCATTAAATGGCATTCGCGTGACGAGTGAAGCTGCAATGGATGTGGTCCAGTCTACATTAATCGGCCATATTAATCCTGCGCTTGTACATGAATTAACAGCAGCGGGTATTGCAGCAATCGGACTAAATGGCTTTGATGGTCAATTACTGGTAGCGGACTTTTTAGATAATGACATATACGGTTTTGTAGGTTCCGTGCAATCGGTCAATACAACACTACTCGAAGCTATTATTGCAGCCGGCATTGTCCCAGTAATTGCATGTGTCGGGGCAAATCAACAAGGTCAAGCGCTAAATATTAACGGTGATACAGTAGCAAGTGAAGTTGCGCTTGCAATTGGAGCAGAAAGCTTACTGCTCGTTACCGATGTTTCAGGGATACGTATTCAGGGTGAATATCAAGCACAGGTATCACCTTCATTAATCGCACAATGGATTGAAGAAGGACATATTTATGGTGGGATGATTCCGAAAGTACAAGGAGCAATTGCGTGCTTAAATGCAGGCATTCCATCCGTGCAAATCGTAGGGGACACATTAGAAGGTACAACAATAATACGTACATTAGCAGACGCCATGTTGTAAAGTGGCGTCCTTACTAAATGGGGAAGAGGGGCTGATAGAATGAGTGCTTTATTTGGCAACTATGGCAAACGTCGTGCGCAAATTGTAAAAGGGCAAGGCACGGTGGTAGAAGATGCGCAAGGTAAGAGATATTTAGATTTCACTAGTGGTATTGCCGTTGTAAGTCTTGGGCATGCACATCCCGCTATCGTCAAAGCTATTCAAGAACAAAGTGAAAAGCTTTGGCATATGTCAAATTTATTTGATATACCGGGGCAGGAAATGGTTGCTCAAAAATTAGTGGCAAATACACATTTACAGTATGCATTTTTCTGTAATAGTGGTGCGGAAGCAAATGAAGCAGCCATAAAAATGGCTCGAAAGCATACTGGGAAACATCATATTATTACATTCGAAAAATCATTTCATGGTCGTACGTTTGGTGCGATGTCTGCAACGGGTCAAGGCAAAATACATAATGGCTTTGGACCGCTTGTTGAAAAATTTACGGTGCTTCCGTTTAATGACGTAGCAGCTTTAGAAACGACGATAGACGATTCAGTTGCAGCAATTATGCTAGAAATGATTCAAGGTGAGGGCGGTGTGAATAGCGTATCACCACAATTTGCAGAAGCAATTGCAAAAATCTGTGAGGACAAAGGCATTTTGTTGATTGTCGACGAGGTACAAACGGGAATTGGTAGAACCGGAACACGTTATGCATTTGAACAAACAGTCTTGAAGCCAAATATCGTGACATTAGCAAAAGGCTTAGGTGGAGGTTTCCCAGTAGGAGCAATGCTAGGCACAGCGGACTTGTATGAAACATTTAGCCCGGGAACACATGGTACAACTTTTGGCGGAAATCCTTTAGCAATGCATGTAGCGGAAACGGTTCTTGACCATGTTTTTGAGCCAAGTTTTTTAGAAAATGTGCAAGTGTTATCTTCGTATTTTGTTGCGCAACTACAAGCTCATTTACCGACAAACTATTCGGTGCAAGGGCAAGGATTATTACTCGGAATCGGATGTGGCGATACAGAGGTAGCCCCGTATATAGCGGCAGCGGAGGAAAAAGGCTTGCTTCTTGTAGGGGCAGGACCAAATGTTATTCGACTGTTACCACCGCTCACAGTCTCTAAAACAGAGATTGATGAAGCGGTAGAAATATTAAAAACAATATTACGATGAAGTGGAACGTGGGAAACGAAAAAGTGCTAGATTGACTGCAATCAATCTAGCACTTTTTTATTCGTAATGGCGAAGACTCGCAGTCTTAAAATAGAACATGATCAGCAACTAGCTTTGCTTTGTTACAGTGAGGTAGGTGTGTATCTTGACATATATTATTGCAGTTGTTTCACTAAAGTCTTAACAAGGTTCGGTAGCCAATCGTTTAATTGGCTAAATGTAAAGCCTGCCGCTTGTGCCTTAGCGTTCGACATATACCAATGATTTGGGATTCCATAAGGCGACTTAGAATGTTCATCGCCACCTATCAGTGACACTTTTGCGCGTTTGCCCGTTTCATCCTCAATTAATTCTAGTAATGCTTTTAATGAAATAGTCCCTGATGCAGTGGCATTATAAGGACCTTCAATCGGCGCAACGCCTGCAAAATATAAAAAGGCTGCTGCTTCGTCGTCCGTAATGAAGCTCATCTTTGCATCAACATTTGGCAGCGTAATAGGTTGTTCATTTAATAGGCGTTCTACGTGAAAATGCAATCGGCGCGTATAGTCATGCTCACCAACGACAATCGGGAAACGCACAGCGACAACAGGAAATGCTGCTTCTTTATAAAAGACCGCTTCTGCTTGACGTTTCCCTTCACCGTATGTGAAATCACTAATATCGCCCATACGAATCTCGTATTCATACGGATTAAAATCAGCTTCGGTTTTCATATGACCATCTGCTTCATATGTAGCTAGCGTTGAAGTGAAAACAAGTTTCTTCGTTTTGTTCTTTAATAGTTGTGCCATTTCATGTGCATGATTTGGAGAATAACAAATATTATCGTAGACGACATCCCATGTTGTATCAGCTAGTGCTTGTGATAATGCTTGCGCATCATTACGATCGGCTATAATTTGTTGTACTTTTTCACCAAACGGATTGCCGCTTTGACCGCGCGTTAAAATCGACACATCGTGGTTATTTTGGAGGCATAACTCTACTAAATTTTTTCCGAAAAAGCGAGTGCCACCTAAAACTAAAATTTTCATTTTATCTCCCCTTTGTTTAGTTGTCCTCTTAATAATGACAAAAAAATAGGCTTACTACAATTGAAATTTCGTTGTAGTAAGCCTTTTTTATTATTCGGTTGGGGGTTCGGTTGGAGGTGTTGTTGTACCGCCATTATTACCGGAACCATTGCCGCCATTGGAGCCGTTGCCGTTATTGCCGGAACCGTTACCGCCATTGGAGCCATTGCCGTTATTGCCGGAACCATTGCCGCCATTAGAGCCGCCGCCATTGCCGGAACCATTGCCGCCATTAGAGCCGCCGCCATTGCCGGAACCATTACCGCCATTAGAGCCGCCGCCATTACCGGAGCCATTGCCGCCATTGGAGCCGCCGCCGCTATTACCGGAACCATTGCCATTATTGCCGTTTGCCGGTGGAATTGGCACATTCGGTGATGTTGGGTGATCGTCTCCGTCTTCTTCGTCAGGTTTTGTCTCGCTACCACCTGTTGAAACAACATTGGATGGTGCTGAAGTTAAACCTGTAATATCGACAGCGACAACTGCATAAGCTTGTCCGCTTGCTACGGTCATGCTTTGAGTCGCTTCTAACACCGAAGAAACAAGCGTGTTGCCGCCATTTGTAACATTATAAATTCGGTATCCTACTACATCATTGGACGAGCCACTCCAAGAAAGTGTGTTGCCATGAATAGATGCTGTTACCGCTGCAGGTGCACTAGAATCTGCAGGAAAGTCGACAGCTGATACAGATGAATTAGATAATGATGAGTTTTTAGGCAATAGACTTGCTGGGTTACCACCTAGTCTACCTAGCATCCGTTTTATAAAGGCTTCGTTAATACCCGCACCACTTGCTTTTACAAACTCTGCAGGTGTATTCGGATGTGCGTTATATGTTTTGCCTTGAATCGTTACAACGCTCGAAGCCGCTAAGCTGTCATCGGGTTGTGACGGTAAAAACACTTTGGCATTAAATAAATCTGAGCGAACCAATCCTGCGCTCGCACATGCTGCTGAAGGTGCTAAACCAGAAATACCACAGAATGAAGCAGTCACTACATTTTTTGGTGCCTTAAAGTTTGTTGGGGCATCAATTTGTTGTGGAGCTACATCATAGACTGAGTTCATTAATGTACCCCAAAGTTTGTTAATGCGGGTACTTGGTTGCAAGTACGTATTATTAAATGCATCAAGTGAGCGTTGTTTATCGTAGCCCATCCAGACACCAAGGGAAACATTTGGATTATAACCAACTAACCAAACGTCATTCGTGTTTTGTGAAGTACCTGTTTTAGCTGCAAAATCAGAATTGAATTTTAATGTATTTTTTGCAACTGTCCCTGTGCCTTTTGATAATACATCTCGCAACATATCTGTCACGATATAAGACGTTTCAGGACTAAATACTTGTACAGGTTCTGCTTCATGTTGATAAATAAGATTCCCATCTTGGTCTTCTATTTTTTCAATCATATAGGCATCAACAAATTGACCACCATTCGCAAAAGTTGCATAAGCATTTGTATTTTCTTCAACAGTTGTACCTACTTCTAAAGCACCGATACCTGTTGAAAGGTTTGTGTAATCTTCAGGCTGTAAATCCGAGAAGCCCATTTTTGCTAAAAACTCAGCAGGACGTCTATTTAAAATATCGTAATAGAGGCGTAGGGTAGATATATTTAGAGAGTCAGCTAACGCTTCACGCGCAGGAACAAGACCTCGTTCATCAGTTGCCGAATAGTTTTTTGGACTCCAAGAGCCAATAGAGAATTTGACGTCAACTAATGGACTCCCTGCACCAATCACGCCGTATTCAATTGCTGGTGCATAAACAAGTAAAGGTTTCATTGTTGAACCATTTGAACGGGTAGAGCGAGTTGCGTGGTTTACTTGACTCGTTTTAAAATCACGACCACCTAGGAAACTTAAAATGCGACCTGTGCTATTTTCAATTAAAATACTGCCCACTTGTACAGGCATTTGCACATCGATTTCCTCACCTGTTACAGGATCCTTGCCTTTACCGGTATACGTTTGTCCGTAATATTTAAAGTTATCAGCCGCTTTTTGCATGGCATCGTACATATCCTTGTTGATTGTGGAATAAATACGATAGCCTTTTGAACGAACATCACGGTCAGCTAAGATTGAATATTTTTCTTCTAGTTTACTTTCTGTTTTTAAACGTTCTGGATCAATGCCATCTTCTTGCGCTAACTTTTCAGCAATAATTTGCTTCGCGCGTTCTTCCAGTTCAAACGTTAACCAAGGATAACGATCTTCTGGACGTGCTTCTGGCGAACGGAAGTCTTTTGTAATGTCGTAAGCGAGGGCTTCTTTGTATTGTTTGTCATTAATGTAGCCTGCTTCTCTCATACGATAGAGTACCGTTTTCATACGATCGATGCCTAGTTTTAAAGCTTCTTCACTTTTTAGCACACCTGTATTGGTAAATGGTGTGTAAGTATAAGGTGCTTGAGGAATACCAGCTATGTAAGCGGCTTGCGGAAGTGTTAAATCCTTTGCCTTCACATTAAAAATACCTTCAGCTGCTGTTTCAATTCCGGCAATATTACGTCCGGTAGCATTACGACCGTAAGGAATAATATTTAAATAAGCCTCTAATATTTCTTCCTTTGTCATAAAGTGTTCTAAGCGCATAGCAAGTAGTAGTTCTTTTGCTTTTCGCTCATAGGATACTTCATTTGTTAACACTTGGTTTTTAATCAATTGCTGTGTTAATGTAGAGCCACCTGTCTGCGTGGCAGAGTTGGTAACGTCTTGCAGCAGCCCTCGAATAACGGCTTTTGGAACAATGCCGTTATGCTCACGGAAATATTCATCCTCCGTAGCGAGTACTGCATTAATTAAATCGGGTGCTACAGCGCTCAGAGACGTTTCGCGACGTTCTAAATCTGTCCGTAATTTCCCAATATAAATATCGTTGGCAAAATAAAGTTCACTTGTTTCCTCATAATTGAATATAAGGTCCCGTAATTCTTCTTTCGAGCGCAAAGGCTCTTCTTTAACAAGTGAGGCAAAATAGCCGGCGCCAACAGAACCAACAAATACTGTGCCTAGCAATGCAAAGACTAAAAATAGTAAAAATAAGTTCCAGACAACGCTGCCTGAAATACGTAATGTCTTCATCCATTTTTGTTCGAGTAATGCATCGATCTTTGCATTGATTTTCTCAATCCAATCCTTCAAGGTATCGACCTCCTAAAATCTTGTTTATTATAGCATATAATGAATTGTCTCGAACATAGTTATTGACATTGAAAAAGAATCGTTTAGAATAATGCTTATAGTTTTCTAGTGATGAAGAGTTTGCAGTAGTGTCTATATTCCCTGTTTAGAGAGCCGGCGGTTGGTGAAAGCTGGTCATAATGTAGAGACGAATTACGTGCTTGGAGCTTAGACGTGCGCGCCTGCGATAAAGGCGATTGAATGAGAGGAAGATGGATGACATCTTCAAGCCGGGTGGTACCGCGTTAGTGAATAACGTCCCTGCATGCAATATTTTGCGTGTAGGGACTTTTTTGTGTCTACACGTTCTAAAAACATTTTAGGAGGAAGAAACAATGACAAACGAATTATTACAAGATTTAGAATGGCGTGGTTTGCTGTACCAACAAACGGACGCTGAAGGCATGGCCAAACTGTTAGCAGAGCAGTCTGTTTCTTTATACTGTGGTGTAGACCCAACAGCTGACTCAATGCACATCGGTCATATCGTACCTTTATTAACGCTTCGTCGCTTCCAAAAAGCAGGTCACCGTCCAATTTTACTTGTTGGTGGTGCAACAGGGATGATCGGTGATCCATCTGGTCGCTCTGAAGAACGTCAACTGCAAACGGTGGAGCAAATTGATAAAAACGTGCAAGCGATACGCGGCCAATTAGAGCGCATCTTTGACTTTGCCGAAGATGGAAATGGTGCACAACTAGTTAACAACCGTGACTGGATTGGCGAAATTGGTACAATTGAATTTTTACGTGATTACGGTAAATTAATAAATGTTAATTACATGTTAGCAAAAGATACGATTGCATCACGTCTTGATACAGGTATTTCCTTTACTGAATTTGCGTACACATTAATTCAAGGTATTGATTACAATCATTTATACAATCATTACAACTGTCGCATTCAAGTAGGTGGTTCAGATCAATGGGGCAATATTACAACTGGTTTAGAAGTCATTCGTAAAACACATGAGGAAGAAACAAAAGCATTTGGTATTACGATTCCTTTAGTAACAAAAGCGGATGGTACAAAATTCGGTAAAACAGCTGGCGGGGCAGTGTGGTTAGATGGTAAGAAAACATCTCCGTACGAGTTCTACCAATTCTGGATTAACGCAGCGGATGCAGATGTGATTAAATACTTAAAAATATTTACATTCTTAACGCGTGAAGAAATTGATGCATTAGCTGTATCTGTCGAAGAAGAACCACATTTACGTAAAGCGCAAAAAGCGTTAGCAGAGGAAATGACACGTTTAATTCATGGTCAGGAAGCATTAGAACAAGCGATTCGTATTACAGCTGCCTTATTCTCGGGTGATTTAAAAGCTCTTTCTGCTGAGGAAATGAAGGATGCATTTAAAGATGTTCCTTCTATTGAAATGACGAAAGAAGCGAAAAACATTGTGGACTTACTTGTAGAAGCAGGCATTTCATCATCAAAACGTCAAGCGCGTGAAGATGTGACTAATGGTGCAATTAGCGTAAACGGTGAAAAAATAACGGATTTAGAATACGTGGTGGATGCAAAAGATCGCCTAGAAGATGCATTTAGCATTGTCCGTCGCGGTAAGAAAAAATACCACATGGTGAAATTTGTGTAGGTGCCAGGCACTCACACAATTCTCACACAATTCAACACCCCCTCGAATAAATACATTCGAGGGGTGTTTTTATGTTTAGCTTTGTAAAAAGCTTGGTAGCGCTATTTGCTGATAGCTTTCGGGGTGTAGCAGTTGAGCAAGCTTTAGCGCCCCCTCCACGAGTCGTGGTGATGGGCGGCAATACAACCATTCTTCCATAATATGCACGTGTTGCAATTGAACCGCCTGTAACTCGTTGGCACCGGGACGTTTCAATAAATGAGCTGGTTTAATGCGCTCATAGGCAACACCTACCCATGCCATTAAAATATAATCTGGATTACGGCGAATAATCTCTTGCCAATCGGTTTGGACATTTGCTAACTCAATATCGTGAAACAGGTTTTGACCACCTGCAAGGCTACTAATTTCAGTTAGCCAATTGACTTTACCAGGTGTAAAGATAGGATTTGGCCACCATTCCCAATACAATGTTGGTTTCCCTTGAATGCCTTGCGCAATCGATTGAAGCTGTGCGATAAAGTGTAAATATTCTACAGCAATTTTTTTTGCATGCTCTTCCACGCCACAAGCAACGCCTAGTGTGAGAAGATCTTGTGCAATTTCATTTAACGAGTTGGCATTAAAGACGATGTGGGGAATGTTTCTTTCCTGTAATGCCTCTATATTTTTCTCCATACCTGGTACACTTAATGATGCGAGTACTAGGTCTGGCTGCAATGCCTCTAATGCATCCATATCAATCGATAAATCGGGTCCTAACTTAGGTAAATCAAGTACAGCGGACGGCCAATCTGAAAAATCATCGACCCCTACTAGTTGATGAGTCAACCCTAAATAGCCTACAAGCTCTGTGTTGCTTGGACAAATTGAAATTAAACGCATATCTTTCCCCCAATATCTTTTTAAGAAAAGTATAGCTGTCACTAGGCACACATACAATAAGCGATTGTCGTTTGCTCAAAAAAAGACGTGCCTCAAGAGACACGTCTTCGTTATCAATATATTAAGAAAGGGCAACAGCTTCAAGTGATTCTGCTGATTTTACAACAGGTCCCATAGCAGCTGCAATAATTTGCTTAATGTCCTCAAGTGTAGCTTTACGAGGATTTGTTGCAGCACAAACGTCTAACATTGCATTTTTTGCTAAAATTTCGATATCCTCATCCTTCGCGCCTAATTCGCGGAAGCCACTAGGAATATTCAAATCTTTAGACAGTTTTTCAATGGCACTAATTGCTTTCTCAGCAGCGTCACGTTTACTGATGCCTTCAACATTTTCACCTAATAGCTCAGCGATGCGCGCAAAACGCTCCGTACGTGCTGTCAAG
The DNA here is from genome assembly GCF_046245175.1 of Lysinibacillus sp. 38-6. Lineage (GTDB taxonomy): Bacteria > Bacillota > Bacilli > Bacillales_A > Planococcaceae > Lysinibacillus. The sequence goes on along the minus strand of NZ_CP176417.1, from coordinate 2,151,884 downwards.
TTGAAGCGGCAAACATGTGGCAATAAAATCGCATTACATACGCCATGTGGCAAGTTATAGAAACCGCCTAATTGGTGTGCAATAGCATGGACATAGCCAAGTGAAGCGTTGTTGAACGCCATACCTGCTAAAAATTGAGCGTAGACCATTTGCTCACGTGCTTCTAAATCAGCACCGTTTGCATATGCACGTGGTAAAAATTCAGGCACTAGCTGAAGTACTTTTTCAGCACATGCATCTGTAATAGGTGTTGCGTTTGTCGAAACAAACGCTTCAATAGCATGGGTTAATGCATCTACACCAGTTGCAGCTGTTAGGGCTGGAGGTAAGCCAATCATTAACTCTGGATCATTAATCGATACAAGCGGTGTCACGTTCTTGTCAACAATCGCCATTTTAACTTTACGAGCAGTATCTGTGATGATTGTAAAGCGTGTCATTTCACTTGCTGTACCAGCCGTCGTATTAATCGCGATTAATGGCACCAGTGGATTTTCTGATTTGTCAACGCCTTCATAATCATGAATGCGTCCACCATTCGAAGCAATAAGTCCGATACCTTTTGCTGCATCATGTGCACTTCCGCCTCCAAGAGATACAATTGCATCACAGTTTTCTGCGTGATAAACAGCGATGCCATCTTCAATGTTTTGATCTGTTGGATTTGGTTCTGCTTTAGGGAAAATTGCAACATCAATTCCAGCTGCTGTGATGATGTTAGCAATTTGCTCAGAGAGACCTAGTTTGTGTAAGCCCTCATCTGTTACGATTAATGTCTTTTTCACTTCTAAATCATTTAAGCGTTTACCAACTTCTTGAATTGCTCCAGGTCCAAATAAGTTTGTTTTTGGCATTACAAATTGCTTTAGAACGTCTGACATATTTCCAACCCCTTTAAGAAAATTGTTATTGCTTGAATGATGGCGAACCACCTTCCGAAATCCATATTATTCTATTTTTTTTGAAAGTTCAAGCCAAATTTTTATTAAAATTGTAAATATTTTTCCTGTTATTATTTCACAAAAAAGTAACTAGATGAATGGATGGGTAGAATTTAATAAGGAGTAAGATTGTTGATTTGCATACGTTTTAATAAATATTATTGTATGAAAATAAAATATATTTTTTGGAAATCAGTTCTATTTTTGTACTATGTTGAATAGTAAATAACTGATATTTAGTTGTTAATATAATGATAGTGTTTATGTTGTATTGAATGTGGGAAATTGCTATTTTAATGTACAGAAAAATTTACAATGACTTGAAATGTAGTGCGTGGACATTTACAAAATTAATTGTAGATTTTGAATGAGGGGATTTTTCCTATCAGATGAAAGAACTCATAGTATAGAAGGGGAATGATGACCACCGTTGTACGAGGTAAAACCGAAGCGGTCGTCGGTAAATAATATACGTCCAACCTTCTATAGTAAAATGGAAGCTCTGTCGAAATGTTCTCCCTATACGATTGAAGTCGATAGGTTTTTCTATTAGATAATGAGCAATCATTTAATAAATGGAAAGAAAATAATAGATTTTTTAAAAAATAATGTTTAGCCATATAGAGACTGGGAATATAACTAGTAAGCTAGTCAATAGCTTAAAAAATTAATTAGGAGGATGTAAAATGGCTAACAAGCAGAACAATCGCAACAGAAACAACAATGAAAACATGACTGTAGAAGAAGCGGGACGTAAAGGCGGAGAAGCTACCTCCAAAAATCATGGTCATGATTTTTATGAAGAAATTGGACGTAAAGGCGGAGAAGCTACGTCTAAAAATCATGGACAAGAATTTTATCAAGAAATTGGGCGTAAGGGTGGAGAAGCTACCGCTGACAACCACGACGACGATTTTTATGAAGAAATAGGACGTAAAGGTGGAGAAGCACGCAGCAACCAGCGTAGTAACAACGCCACTGGAAACCACAATCAACGTAATAAAAATAACAATAACAACAACTAATTGAATAGTAGATAAAGTGTTAAACAAGCAAAAAGACGTTTGTAGTTTTTAACTACAAACGTCTTTTTTTGATGATAACAACGCTTTCCTCTGAATAAACAGGATAAATATGTTGTATTTCTCCTAATTTTAGTATATATTTAATCCGCTTCTACTAAAATATCATTAGCTTGTTTTCAGAAGAAAAGAGGAAAGCGATAATGACAACTTTGAATAATGAAAAAGAACTACATGATGTAATTTATTCCGTTATGCAAGCAGTAGGGATAACGGCGGCAATAAAACCAGATCATTCTGGTATTAATATGAGTTATAACTTTATTGGGGATTATATAGGGTTTGATGCGAACAGATTAATAGAAGCAAGAAATGAGCTAATGGTACCGATTCCACTGGAGATTTATGTGAAAACTATTACGTTACATGAACTGGGTCATGCTGTTGACCGTGAAGCACTACAAGCATCTCTTCCAAGAACGATTGAAATCTTTACGATGAAAAAACAGCATGCCAAAAAAGAAATTTACCGTAATGAGCACCTGTTATCTATGATTATTGAAGAGCACGAGATGAATATTCAATTCGAGGAAACGGCATGGGAAAATGCATGGGACCTTAATAATACACTTCATCTAATAGATAAAAAGGACTTTGACTATATAAAGCAACATAGCTTAGCGACATATCATAAATTATATGAACAAGATTTACATGCATACCATAACCTTTTAAGCCAACCTGTTTTACAGTTGGCATAGTACGCGGCACTCCGAATGGTTTGAGTGCCTGATACCTTAAAGTCACTCATTAGAACATCATGAGTGGCTTTCTTTTTTAGTAGAGAAAATTATTAGCTAAAATAGCAACTTGATTAGGTTAATATACCTAGGGGATGCTTACTCGATTGAATATACACAAAAACCCCGCAAACACTTGAATAAACAAGGTTGCGGGGTTTAAGAAACACAAACATTCTAACGTTAAAAAATTAACGAGAGTAGAACTCTACGATGAATGCTTCGTTGATTTCTGAAGATAATTCAGAACGCTCTGGAAGGCGAGTAAATGTACCTTCTTTTTTGTCTGCATCAAAAGTTAAGTAGTCAGGTACGAAGTTGTTTACTTCGATAGCTTCTGTTACTACAGCAAGGTTTTGAGATTTTTCACGAAGAGAAATCGTTTGACCTGGTTTAACGCTGAATGATGGAATATCAACGCGTTTGCCATCTACTAAGATATGACCGTGGTTTACTAATTGACGAGCTCCACGACGAGTGCGAGCTAAACCTAAACGGTAAACTAAGTTGTCAAGGCGAGTTTCAAGAAGGATCATGAAGTTTTCACCGTGAACACCTTTCATTTTACCAGCGCGGTCGAATAGAGTACGGAATTGACGTTCAGTCATACCATAAGTGTGACGAAGTTTTTGCTTCTCTTGAAGTTGTAAACCGTATTCTGATAATTTTTTACGTTGGTTCGGGCCGTGTTGACCTGGTGCGTAAGGGCGTTTTTCGATTTCTTTACCAGTACCGCTTAGTGAGATACCAAGACGACGTGATAATTTCCAAGATGGACCTGTATAACGAGACATATTGTTGTCTCCTCCTTTTAATTTGGTTTTTTTTGTTGTAAAACAAAAACCAGTAGTACCCATTCTTACACGCATTTTATTTTCATGTATTTTCGCCTATGCAGCCATTAGGTTACACAATACACCATCTATTTTAACGGAGCGTACTACTCAGTAAAATGGAGGAATAAAATACAGTCATAAGCTTATACCACTGCTGCGTTTATTTTACACAAACTTCATTGTAACTGCTTCAAGCGTAGACGTCAATTGTTAACACTATTATTTTCAAAACGACTTTATAGTCATTGAGAGACATTTCATACTATTACGAAATGGTTATGGATGCGGTAGTAAATGTAAAATGTAAAAGTAAGGTAGAATTACATAGTCAAAATGACACAAATTATGTATAATACATTATAAGTTAATAGTAATTGATTTGTACGTTATATAGAAAAGGTGATTTCATGACAGACCATTTACAAACGCTGAAATATATAAAATCTGATGTTTTGAGCATTTGGGTGAGTTCGAATGGAGGACTAAACAGTTTTAACGAGTATTTTTATTCATTAAAACAGTGTCTAAAGAAGCACTTAAAAATTGAAAATGCGGCCTTTCTTAGCTTTGAAGGGAATAGTTTAATACCTGTTGAAGAATTAGCCAATTTGACAATCGAAACAAAACTAAATGCTGTGTCATGGCTAATGATAGAAGCTAGCTTTTACCAACAAAAAATGGTGAAGCTTCCTTATATATTAAAAGAAAAACCAGCCTATAATATGATGACAGATATGGTGCTTTTCCAGGCGGAGGGCAAAAATCCTATTGGTGTATTGCTTGTCGAAGCCACTGATACATGGACGGACTTCATGACTTCGGATTACGGTGAAGAGTGTATAGAAACACTTACAAAAGTTTTACAAATACTAAGTGAAAATTTAGAAGTAAAATTAAATGAAGACCAATATAGAAAACTTTACAATATGACAGATTTATTTCATTCAACAATGGATATAGATTTAATTTTAGAAAATGTTTTAAAAAATATTCGCGATAATTTTCCGGAATTTAATGTGGAACTTATATTATCAAATGATCAAGACCGCCATACGACGATCGATATAAAGCTTTTTGATTACTTATCAGAAAGACCTGCTACTATTGAAGCCTTCGTATCGGGAGAGTTGACAACTGAATTAGCTGGCGACTTGAATTATCGAATATTAAATGCTCCTATTAAAGGGAGACAAGCTATTTATGGAATTTTACAAGTTAGTGCACCAACGACATACCTTTTTTCGGCGACAGAAAAAGACTTTGTACGCATGCTCGCACAAGCATCTGGTAATGCACTAGAAAACGCTAAATTATATCATCAATCGCATCGCCTCGTAAGTGACTTACAACTTATCAATGAAACATCGCATCGATTAAATATGCGAATTGATATTAATGAAATGTTACTTTTCCTACAAAAACAATTAATGAAGTCTTTCCAGCCAATGGAAGTTTGTTTCGCTTTTAAAGATAATACTTCCTATGTGGTGACTGATGCTAGTACATCCTTATTTAAATCAGAAGAAGGCAAGACTTATATTCGACATGTTGAACAACATTTTGAGCTTACAAATGATCCACTTTTTATAGCAGATTTTAGCCGATTAACCCCAAATCAAATAGAATATCGTTCAATTATGGCGATTCCTATCTTAATGGAGGAAAATATTAACGGCTTTAGTATCGTCTTACACAAAGAGCCTTATTTCTTTTCATTTGACAGCTTTAAGCTAATGCAATCTTTAATCCATCATTCATCGTTAGCGATTGCAAACTCAATTTTACGAAATCAGCTACAAGAAATGGTCGATCGAGATCATTTAACAAAACTTTATGCGCGTAGTTTTTTAGACCAATACGTAGAAAAGTCACTAAAAAAAGATCAGTCAGGAATGTTCTTACTTATTGATATTGATAATTTTAAACGCATCAATGATACGTATGGACACCAAATAGGCGATAAGATCCTTGTGCAAATTGCTGGGAAACTAGAGGAAACAATAGGTGCCAACGGAATTTGTGCTCGCTGGGGTGGAGAGGAAATGTCGGTGTATGTACCAAATGTAGATGAGCAAGAAGCGATTGAACTAGCTTCAACCATCGTTGAAGTCATTCCAAATGCTACTGACCCGCAAGTAACTATTTCTGCAGGGCTTATTACATGGGATCAAAACTATCGACCAGCCTTTCAATCTGTTTTTCTACATGCCGATACCGCTTTATACGAAGCGAAAAACAGCGGGAAAAATAGATTTTGCATCCATGATCGAACTTTACAAACAAATGCATAAAAACCGTTTTACTATAGATTTGCCCCGAAATGATATATTTACAATCCATTTCAGGGCATTTTTTAGTGGTTATGTGTGGTTATTATTTCTAAATATGGAGCATTAATGTTTGTACAAAATGTTCTAAGCCTGCTTGATCTTCCACTGAAAAGCGATCTTTGATAGGGCTGTCGATATCGAGCACGCCAATCACCTGGTCTTGTTGAATAAGAGGAATAACAATTTCAGATTGTGAGGCAGCATCGCAGGCAATATGACCTGGGAATGCATGGACATCTTTAACGACTAGTGTTTCTTTTTGTGACACCGCTGTGCCACAAACACCACGGCCTATTGGTATTCTTACACATGCAGGTAAGCCTTGGAATGGGCCTAAAACGAGCTCATCTTGTTGTAATAGGTAAAAGCCAACCCAGTTAATATTCGGTAAAAATTGATTTAGCAAAGCAGAAGCGTTACTTAAATTTGCAATACGATCGGTTTCTCCTGTTAATAGAGCATCTAATTGCTTGGCTAATGTGTTGTATTGATCGGCAATTGAACCTTCGTAGTTAATTTGTGAAAACATAATAGCACCTCGTTTAAAAAGTTATTTATTTGGAAATATAGAGTTGTAATGCTGATGTAAATCGTCAGCAGTATGCGCATCTGATCCGAAAACCATAGGCAATCCAATCGATTTACTATAATCGATGAAGGCAAATGGTGGATAAGGTTCTTGGCAATGTGTTTTACTTAAACCAGCACTATTTAAATCTAACTCATATCCTTTTTGCTGCATAGTAGTTAAAACTTCCTGAATACGGACGCGATCATCAATTTTCGTAGGATGGGCTAATTGAAACTTATGAACTAGTGTTGGATGACCGATGCGCTTCGGTTTATATTGACCTAAATCTGCTTCTATCGATTGAAGAACAGTATCATAGTATAAATGGTAGACTTGTTCAATAGAGCCTACTTTTTTAGCAAAAGCTATAAAATGATCAGCAGCATAGTCTATGCACTCGTATGTATCTCCCCATTGTAAAAAATGGACGGATAATATGGCGTCATCTAAAAACGTACCATATGTATCAAGGAAGTGACGTGTTTCGTGCTCAAAACCTTGAATATAGTCTATCTCTAAACCGATACGAATGCGAATGTCTTGTGCATATTGCTTTTGCAGTTGCTGTAAGTCTTCGAAATAACGCAGTAAAAAATCTGGCTGCATACCGCTATCCTGTTGAGGTGTAGGATCTATAAAACTAGCAGGCAGCGGAGCATGTTCTGTAAATGTAATATCCGTAAAGTTTTCAGCAATAGCTTTTTCAATATATTGTGTAAATGAATCAGATGTCCCATGCGGGCAATAGGGACTATGGATATGACCGTCTCTTTTCATACATTTTACACTCCTTTTACGATTAAAATAATAATTACATATTTCAGCTCTATGTTCATTGACACATGGACAGCTACCAATATGTAGGTCGTGAATACACTTTTCTGAAAATCACTTAAATTTTAGTACAAAAGGCGAAAACATAGTATATAATAAATACAACTAGCCAATTCGTTTATTGTAGAATAGGAGGCTTACGATGGAGTATATCATCATTCCAATTATCCTACTATTAATTTTAGCAATAGTAGGATTAATGATGCGAAAAAAACATACAACAATTATTGCACAACTTGAAAATGAAAAATTACAAATACAAAACAATCCCATAAATGAAGAAATTTCTAAAGTTAAATCATTAAACATGAATGGTGAAACAGAGGAAATGTTTGAAAGATGGCGTAATAGTTGGGATGAAGTCATCGACGTACATATGACAAAAATTGATTCACTCCTATTTGATGCTGAGGATCAAATCAATCGTCTTCGTTTTAAAAAAGCAACGTTAATTGAACGGGAAATTGAAGACTATATTCTTAAGTGTGAAAAAGATAAAGATAAAATCTTAGAAGAACTTAATGAATTAATTGGCAGCGAAGAAAAAAACCGAATTGAAATCGAACAGCTCAAAGAATATTATCGATCAGCACGTAAAACATTACTTGCACACCAGCATTCATTTGGTGTAGCGTTACCAGCACTTGAACAAAAATTAGAAGTGTTTGTGCAAAAATTTGAAGAATTTGATGTACTCACAAGCGAAGGGAATTACTTGCAAGCACGTGAAATTGTCATTAGCTTAAATCATGAATCACAGCAGACCTTTGAATATATTAATGACGTCCCAACCATTTTAACGGAACTGCAAGTGAAATTACCAGGCGCAATTCAAGAATTGCGTAACGGTAAACGTGAAATGGAAGAACAATCATACTACTTACATCATTTAGAGCTAACAGAAGCGTTGGACAAACTAGAAGTTGAATTTGCCACGTTGAAGGATGAACTAGCTGAGCTAAAGTTAACGGTTGTCAAACCACGTGTTGCTGAAATTAATGAAGAAATTGATCATTTTTATGACTTACTTGAAAAAGAAGTGATTGCGAAAAATTATGTTGATCAAAATTGTGAGCGATTATTAGGATCTATTACAAATGTCATTAATTCAACACGTTCAGTAAGTGATGAAGCATCGTTTGTGCAACAAAGTTATCATTTAAATGAAAAAGATGCAGAAATTCCAAAGGCTGCTTTAAAACAATTAGAAGCACTACAACGTCGATATGATTTATTGGCAATGCGTGTTGCTGAGGAAAAATCAGCCTATTCTAGTCTCCAAGAGGAATTAATTGAAATTAGTGAAGAACTAGAGCGCATTCACGAAGAGCAAGGGCATTTATCAAACACAATGAAAAAGCTCCGCATTGATGAAAACAAAGCGCGTATGCAAGTGGATAACTTGAAAAAAATTCTTCAAGAAACAGATCGTCTGTTAAATAAGGCGAATATTCCAGGAATTCCTGAAGAGATGGACGCGCGTTTAGATGAGGCAGCAGAGCATATTTATGTTGTGATGCAAAGCCTTCAAGAAGTACCACTCAACATGGGAACTGTTCATAACAATTTAAATGCAGCTACGCTTTGTGTCGAGGAAGTACATGCAAAGGCTCATGAATTGATTGAGAATGTCATGCTAATTGAACGTATTATTCAATATGGCAATCGTCACCGTGCAACAAATCCAAAATTAAATGCGCGCTTAAAAGAAGCGGAAGAAGCATTCCATCAATTCCGCTATGCGAAGGCTTTAGAAGAAGCTGGAACAGCAGTGGAGGAAATGGAGCCGGGCGCATTAAAACGTATCGAGGCCATCGTAGCAGAGGACATGTTAACGCGGTCTTAAAATAAGCATAAAAAAGAAATGAGGCTGGGATATTTTTCGGCTAAGACAATGTGGAAAACATCGCTTAATCTTTCTTTTATAATGAATAATAAATTAAGAAAAAACTAGTTGTTAGTAGCAAAGGTGGTGACTCCTGTGGGAATGCACCGCCGAAGCGGACAACAATAGCGCAGCAAAAAAGTGTTAGATTGATGGCAGTCAATCTAACACTTTTCTCTTTTGTACAAGCTCATTTTATTTTTGTAAAAACTTGCTCCTAAAGTATATTTACTTATCTTATCTATAAGCCAAATGACTAAATTAGAATAATTAGTAGTCAATCGTCACAGATTGCGTTATGATAAATACCGTTAAATCAACGTTTTGAAAGTGTGTGAAAAAATGAAAGCAAAGACAATTTATCTTGATAATAGTGCTACAACAAAGCCTTATAAAGAAGTAATGCAAACTTTTATGGCAGTCAATGAACAGTATTACGCAAACCCTGCATCGATTCATGCCATGGGTGTTGAATCAAATGAATTATTAATGCGTGCACGTGAGCAAGTAGCAGATATTTTGAAGACTGAAGCAAAAAATGTGCTATTTACTTCAGGTGGCACCGAATCAAATAACACAGCAATTTTTGGTTTAGCACGTGGCAACAAACATAAAGGGCAACATATTATAACGACAGAAATCGAACATCCTTCTGTATTAGAATCAGTTAAGCAACTCGAAAAGGAAGGCTTTGAAATAGAGTATTTACGTGTCAATAAGCAAGGTGTCATTTCGTTAGATGAGCTAAAAGCTAAAATACGTAAAGATACTGTTTTAGTTAGTATCATGCATGTAAATAACGAAATGGGTGCAATTCAACCAATTTTTGAAGCTGCTACAATCATTCATGCTGAAAGTAGAGCAGCTTTCCATGTAGATGCTGTTCAAAGCTTCGGAAAACTGCCTTTAAGCTTTAATGGCGAGGATGGTCCTGATTGCATCACGATTTCTGGCCATAAAATACATGGCTTTAAAGGTTCAGGTGTTTTAGCTTTTCGAAAGCAAATGCAATGGCATCCATATGCATTAGGCGGTGGGCAGGAATTTGGCTTACGCAGTGGCACTGTAGCTGTACCACAAGCGGTAGCATTGGCAAAAGCGGCTCGTATTGCAGTTGAAACAATGCAAGAACGTGCTGAAAAATATCGCGCATGGCAACAAGAAATTCGTGCCGAACTAGCACAATTTGGAGATGTCGTCCACATTTTATCGAGCCCAGCATGTGCTGCACATATTTTATCGTTTAGTGTTCGTAATATAAAAGGTGAAGTGCTAATCAATGCGATGCAAAAACATGGTGTTATTGTCTCGACATCCAGTGCCTGTTCTTCAAAGCAAACAAAGACAAGCCACGTTGTTGAAGCATTGACGATTGATGAACATTATAAAAAAGGTGTTATTCGCATTAGCTTTGGTGCACATGTAACCGCTGAAGATATCGCACAATTTATTCAAGTAATCAAAAAAGTATTGATGGAACTTAAAGGAGAATTATTATTATGATTTGGAAAGAAATTTTAATTCGTTACGGCGAACTATCAACAAAGGGACGTAATAAAATGGATTTTATCCGTCGCTTACGTGAAAATATTCGCCATGCATTTGCAGATTTAGGCTATTTACACATTCGTACAGAACGTGATCGCATGTTTATTGCTATTGAAGATGAGGCACAAATGGATGCCTTATTAGCTGGTTTACCGAAAATTTTCGGTATCCAATCATTTAGTCCAGTTGCTGCATGTGAAAAAGATATGGATGCGATGAAACAACTGGCCATTACCATTATGGATACGTTTAAAGATGAACAGCTGACTTTTAAAGTAGAAGTAAAACGTACAGATAAAACATTCCCATTAGATTCGCACAGTATTCAGCGTGAAATTGGCGGACACGTATTACCGCAATATCAAAATTTATCAGTGAAAGTGAAGCATCCAGATGTTGAGCTACGCGTGGAAGTGCGTCACGATTCAACGTATATGATGGCGCAAGTTATTCCTGGAGCAGGCGGAATGCCAGTAGGCTCGAACGGAAAATCTTTATTAATGCTATCAGGAGGAATTGATAGTCCTGTTGCGGGTTATTTAATGATGAAACGTGGAGTACGTTTAGAAGCGATTCATTTCTTTAGCCCACCATATACAAGTCAAAATTCATTAGAAAAAGTAAAAGTGTTAGCAAATGAATTAACGAAATTCGGAGCAAATATTCGTTTACATGTTATTCCGTTTACCGAAATACAAGTGCTGATTAAAGAAAAAGTACCGTCAAATGTGTCAATGACAACTACTCGTCGTATGATGTTAAAAATTGCTGATCAAGTACGTGAAGAAATTGGTGCACTTGCTATTGTTACTGGCGAAAGTCTTGGACAAGTAGCGAGTCAGACACTTGAAAGTTTAACTGCGATTAATGCTGTAACAAATACACCAATTTTACGTCCGCTAATTTCAAATGATAAATTAGAAATTATTGATATTGCGGAGAAAATCGGCACATATGAAACATCGATTCAGCCATTTGAAGATTGCTGTACAATTTTCACACCAGCTAGTCCAAAAACAAAGCCGAAGCTTGAAAAAGTGGAGCACTACGAAAGCTTTTCTGACTTCGATGAACTAATTGAACGTGCAGTAAAAAATCGTGAAGTGTACATTTTCCCGAAAAAAGAGCAGCCAAAAGATAAATTTGCAGATCTTTTATAAAAAATTTCAGTTATTTATAAAAAAATGATGGCTATGTTTTTTTAATTTCATAACGCCATTATAATAAGAAGGAAACCGTCTCAAAATTGTCTTTGAGACGGTTCTTTTTTATGTTTTTTAGACTTTTTCCTTTAGAGTTACATTTTACCTTTATTTTTTTCGTATTAAAAATCGAATATCGCACATTCTATATTCACAAGGAGGTGAGACAGACATGGCGAACAACAACAGTTCAAACAAGCTTGCAGTACCTGGTGTACAACAAGCACTAGATCAAATGAAATACGAAATCGCACAAGAATTTGGTGTTCAATTAGGAGCTGACGCTTCAGCTCGTGCCAACGGTTCCGTTGGTGGTGAAATCACTAAACGTCTTGTACAAATGGCAGAATCTCAATTAAAAGGTATGCCAAACAACAACCAATAATTGCAGAATAAGCAGTTATTGAACTTAAAACCAGTGACCGTAAAAGGCACTGGTTTTAGTTTGTTTAAAATGACTATTTTTATGCTGCATACAATGCTTTAAAAATGGCGACAGTTTTATTTATATCCATACTTTCACATATAGCGGAAATAACAGCTACACCGTTTGCACCTGCCTGCAATACAGCATAGGCATTGTGTAAGTCGATGCCACCAATTGCGACGATTGGTAGCTGTGGATATAATTTTCGAGCTTGTTGTAAAAATTCAGTTCCGCAAGGTGGTTTAGCATCTTTTTTTGAAGTCGTTGCATAGATTGGACCAATCCCTACATAATCTGCTCCATATTGTAAAGCAACTTGTAATTCAGCTTCAGAGTGGACAGACACACCAAGTATTTTTTGGCCTATTTTTTGGCGCACGAGCGAAATGTGAAGGTCATCTTGCCCAATATGAATCCCATCAGCATCCAACTTTAAGGCAAGTTCAATATCATCGTTGACAATAAAGGGAACATCGTATTGCTGGCATAGTTTTTGACATTGTCGCGCAAAATGTTCATAGTGCTCATCGCTTAATGCATCGAGTCCCTTTTCACGAAATTGAAACATCGTAATTCCTGCTTGCAACGCTGCCTCAAGTACTTCTAACGGTTGTCTATTTTTCACATTTGTTGTGCCCATAATAAAATAAAGCTGCAAATCCCTACATTTCATGGATGATTACCTCACAAGTATGATGAAATTTTTTGTACGCAAAATGATTCGTTGGGCCATTGCCATGACCGATTGATAAATCATGGAGAATGGCAAGCTGAATATATTTTTTTGCTTCAATAATCGCTTGTTCTAACGGCATTTTCTGACCAATAAAAGCTGTTAATGCAGCAGAAAATGTACATCCTGTACCGTGCGTGTTCTTTGTAGCAATACGAGGAGTCTGCATGGAAAATGTTTTACCATTTTTAAAAAATACATAATCCACTGCAACATCTGTGTTAACTAGATGCCCACCTTTCATAATGACACATTGCACACCTAGCTGTAATAATGCTTGTGCTGCTTGCTGAATGTCTAATACTGTGTCAATTTTTCTTGCTGTTAGCGTCTCAGCTTCAGGTATATTAGGTGTGACGACTGTGGCAAGTGGTAATAAATCGTTTTTTAATGACGCTATCGCTTGTTGTTGTAGTAAACTTTCGCCACCTTTGGCAATCATGACTGGATCAACGATAAGAGGCATCGTTAAATTCGAGATAGTTCGTGCAACAGTACAGATAATTTCAGAGGAAAAAAGCATCCCTGTTTTAATGGCACTTATCGGGAAATCGTCTAGCAGGACATGAAGTTGTTTATTTACAAAGCCTTGCTCAACCGGTAACACATCCATTACACCTAATGTGTTCTGGGCGGTTAAAGCTGTAATAACAGAAGTGCCGAATACACCTAATTCTTGAAATGTTTTTAAATCAGCCTGGATACCAGCACCGCCACCGCTATCAGAGCCGGCTATTGTCGTCACAATGTGCATGAGTGTTCACCGTCCTTCGATAAACGATGTAATTCATTTAAGATGGACACAGCAAAATCTCCGTTAGCTTGTGTAGCAGAAGCGGCATATTCAGCAACTTTTTTATAGGCTGTTAATGTATCGCACAACTGGGAAAATGGCTCATTTCCTACAATATAAGCTGCGCAACAAATCGCACTTAATAAACAACCAGTGCCAGTAACTGCTGTCATGCGCAAATGTCCACCAGTAATCCATTGCGCTTGTTGGCCATCTGTAATAAAATCTTCTTCACCCGTGACAATCACGATACATTGATATTTTTTTGCTAGTTCTTTCGCTTTTTCTTCAACGGAAATAGAACCGACGCCGCTATCAACTCCCTTTTGTTGCCATTGCACGTTAGCGATAGCTGCTAACTCACCGATATTACAGCGAATAACAGCGAAATGAAGTTGTGCTAATAATTGCTGTACTGTTTGTTTTCGAAAGGTTGTAGCTCCCACACCTACTGGATCTAACAGTACTGGTATACCGAGCGCATTGGCTTTTTTTCCAGCTAGCAACATTGATTCTGTTGTCCGGCTAGTGAGCGTGCCAATATTAATTAATAAGGCTGAAGCATTGGCTACCATTTCTTCGACTTCCAGCGTTTCATCAGCCATAACAGGTGAAGCACCGATTGCTAATAAGCCGTTTGCTTGAAAATTTGCCACCACATAATTGGTTATACAGTGAATGAGTGGTTGTTTTTTACGAATAGTTTGAAAAATCATCGTAGTCCTCCTTTTTGGGTGGACGTAAGCATGCAAAAAAAGCTCCTTTTCGTGAATAAGATACACGTAAAAGAGCTTGTCATCAAAAAAAGAAGATGGATATTGCTCCCTACGTCAGTATTAACTAACAGGTTCAAAGGGTCAGGTTTTACCTTCTCAACTCGATATGAGTCCCCCTGCAATCATGAATATGTAGTTGACCAAAATGTAACATACCTTATCAGCGTATTCAATAGCATCCTATCATAATTTGGAAATTAGTGACTGATGCCATAGAATAAACCATGATAATTGTCATGACTTTCTTAAAATAAGTCCCTTCCATTGAAAAAATTAAAAAATGAGTTTTATAATAAACCTAGCAATAAGGAGGAAGTTATTATGAAAAGACAGGATTTAATCGCACCAGAATGGTATAACATTGTGGAGGAAATTGAAAAGTATGCGCAGCAGCCATCTAAAAATGCATTAATTGTATATAATGATCAGCAAGAAATTCAATACATTACATATGCGACATTACTTGAAAAGGCGAATCAGGCAGCCCATGTATTTACTTCACAAGGATTAGTCAAGGGCGATGTCCTTTTAGTTATGGTTCCACGATCTGTAGAGGCATACATTGTATACATAGCAGCATTGAAGGCAGGGTTAACGATTATTCCTAGCTCAGAAATGTTACGTACGAAAGATATCGAATATCGTATTACACATGCAAATGCGAAAGGCATTATTGCCTACGAGCAATATATTGAACAGTTTGATAAAGTGCAAAACTTAAACGGCATTTTGCAGTTTGTTGTAGGTCATGCACATGCACCATGGCAACCGTTGCTTGAAAAAATGGAGGAGCAGCCTACAGCTTATACCAATCCGACACCGACAAAAAGTTCGGACAATGCTTTTCTAGCCTATACAAGTGGCACAACTGGCAACCCTAAAGCGGCTGTTCATACACATAGCTGGGGCTATGCCCATTTACGCACAACAGCACCAAATTGGTTAGGTGTTCAAGAAAATGATATCGTTTGGGCTACAGCAGCACCAGGATGGCAAAAGTGGATTTGGAGCCCGTTCCTTGCAACATTAGGTAGTGGTGCTACAGCCTTTGTCTATACAGGAAAGTTTGATGCATCGACATATTTAACGTTGCTTGAAAAATTTAAAATTAATGTTTTATGCTGTACACCGACAGAATATCGTTTTATGGCAGCACTCAACAATTTACAAGATTATAAATTAAGCGAGATTCGCCAAGCTGTATCTGCAGGTGAACCACTAAACAGTGAAGTAGTTAAAGTATTTAAGGAGACTTTTGATATTCAGGTTCGTGATGGCTACGGCCAAACCGAAAATACGTTACTAGTTGGCACGATGGTCGGCATGGAAGCGCGCGCTGGCTCTATGGGAAAACCGACGCCAGGCAATACAGTAGAAATCATTGATGACCTGGGAAATCCAGTGTCTGAAGGTGTTGTGGGTGATATTGCCGTGCATCGAGAAACACCTGCACTCTTTAAAAAGTATTTTAAAGATCCACAACGCACAAGTTTACAATTCCGCGGTGACTGGTATATTACAGGCGACCGGGCATATAAAGATGCAGAAGGCTATTTCTGGTTTGAAGGTCGCGGAGATGATGTTATTATTTCATCAGGCTATACGATTGGGCCATTTGAAGTAGAAGATGCATTAATGAAGCATCCTACAGTAAAGGAAGCCGCGGTTGTGGCAAGTCCTGATAAAGTACGAGGCAATATTGTCAAAGCGTTTATAGTGCTTCATGAAGGCGAGACTGGAGATGACATGCTTATTAAAAAGCTACAAAACCATGTGAAATTGATGACAGCCCCTTACAAATATCCACGGGCAATTGAGTTTGTCGAAGTATTACCAAAGACTGCATCGGGAAAAATCCGTCGCGTTGAATTACGCCAACAAGAACAAGCCCACTACACACAAAAATAAATATTTCCTAGGAAATAATGTCGAAAAATCAAAGTTCATGTTTTATATGAACTTTTGATTTTTTGTTATTCCTTATTCCCCATTGTATTTATTTCATAATGAAGAGAAAACTTTGCATAAATTTGCTTAAAAATGAAACGTTTTGGACATTTAGACGTATAACGTGTTGAGGAGGCGATTGTATGAATGTAAAAAGGTGGATAGCTTTAGCTATTGCAGCTGTGTTATTAGTGTTTTCATTAGGGATTAACACGATTTTTGCAATAATTAAAGCAGACTTCTTTAGTAATTTTGACAGTATATTGGCTGGCGAAAATTTAAATGTATATGAAACGGTTATTGAAGGTGACAATTATGATAAGCGAATTGCCTATTTAAAAGTAGATGGCACGATTCAAGATGTTGGATCGAGCACATTATGGCAAACCGTTTCGTATGATCACCAATTTTTCTTAAATCAATTGGATAATATTTTGTATGATGATTCGGTACAAGGTATTGTTCTAAGCGTTAATTCACCAGGTGGTGGAGTAAAGGAATCTGCAGAAATTTATAAAAAGCTATTACAAATAAAAGAAGAGCGTCAAATTCCGATTTATGTGTCGATGGATTCGATGGCTGCTTCAGGTGGTTACTATATTTCAGCACCGGCAGATAAAATTTATGCACATCGTGATACGATCACAGGTTCAATTGGTGTGATTATGCAATCAATCAATTATCAAGAACTTGCTGAAAAGGTAGGCGTGAAATTTGAAACGTTTAAATCTGGGCAACATAAAGATATGCTAAGTCCAACACGTGAAATTACAGCGGAAGAACGTGCGATGATGCAAGATATGATTAATGAATCTTATGAAGAGTTTGTTGATATTGTTGAAAAAGGACGCAATATGTCTGAAGCCGATGTAAAGAAAGTGGCGGATGGTCGAATTCTTGGCGGTACAAAAGCTCTTGAAGCAGGCTTAATCGATGAAATTGGCGATGAGCAAGCAGCTATTGAAGCTTTACGACAAGATTACGGTTTAGAAGATGCGATGTTGTTTGAATACAGTTACGATCAAGGTGGCTTACCTTCAATTATTGGGATGAAAGTAAGCTCTCTATTTGGTCCTTCAGCTGAAGAAAAAATGCTCATGAAAATTATGACGGAATACAAGGCACCAAAAATGATGTACTTATATGGTGAATACTAAGGAGGGTAGACCATGACAAACAATGAATTCGTTTTGCAAGGGACACCTTCTGTTAACCAAGAATTGCTAGATAAGACAGCTACGCCATTAGTAACGACAAATTATAAATTAAAAACGGCAGGATTTTGGGTGCGTTTTTGGGCATTTGTCTTAGATGGAATCATTATTTCAGCTGTTGTTGGAATCGCTATTAATCCAATATTTTATTTAATGGATTGGTCCATGTCGGAATCGGTTTGGTATGCACCTATGTCGATTATTTCGGCTATTTTCTACTATAGTTACTTTGTATTGATGACGAGATTTTATGGGCAAACGTTAGGGAAAATGGCATTTGGATTACGTGTAGTTTCACTGAAGCATGATCAACTCAAATGGTCAGATGTGCTGTTCCGAGAATGGGTTGGTCGTTTAATTAGCAATATCGTTATGCCACTTTATGTTTTTGTTGCGATATTACCTGATAACCAAGGCATCCATGATTTTTTTGCCGATACGACAGTTGTCCATGAAAAAGTATATGTGGAAAATGAGTCTGCGCAAGCAACAGCACAACCGGCACCGGCAACAACAATCCAGGAAACCCCAAAAGAGCCTGAAAAGATAGAAGAAAAACCTGAAGAATTATAAGCTAAAAGCAACAAAGTAATTCTAAAATTGCTGTAATGGAAAATGAATGCAATTAGCAAAGAACAATCGTTGATCATAGTGATGGTGGATGCTCCTTGCTCAGTGCGGAGCAACGCAAGACTCGTACATAGTACGTAATAGACGGTAGCGGCATACTGCAATGAGCGTATAACGTACCCCCGTAGCGTAAATCAACGGCAAAAGTGTTAGATTGATGGCAGTCATCTAACACTTTTTGTTTTTGCCTAAGCGTCGAATTTCCCGTGAAAAGGGGCTAATGATAATAATTGCATGCTAATAAGTTGTCCTAGTTGCAATTAATTCCCTACATTTAGTAAGATTATGTACATATGATGATTAGGAGGCGTTTACATGGCACAAATTACATTTAAAAAAGGCCCAGTAACATTAATCGGTAACGAAGTAAAAGTTGGAGACCAAGCACCAGATTTCACAGTATTAGCAAATGACTTATCACCTGTTACTTTACAGGATTCAGAAGGTAAAATTCGTTTATTCAGTGTTGTCCCATCACTAGATACAGGTGTTTGTGATGCACAAACTCGTCGTTTTAATGAGGAAGCTGCAAATTTAGGAGATAATGTAGTCATTTATACAGTATCTGTTGACCTTCCATTTGCTCAAAAACGTTGGTGCGGGGCTGCAGGAATTGATGCTGTTCAAACAGTTTCAGATCATCGTGACCTTTCATTTGGCGAAGCGTATGGCGTATATATTAAAGAGTTACGTCTATTAGCACGTGCAGTTTTTGTAGTAGATGCAACTGGTAAAGTAACTTATGTCGAGTATGTACCTGAGGCTACAGATCATCCAAACTATGAAGCAGCAATTGCAGCAGTGAAAGCACTAGCATAATTTGCTTGTTTTAGGCTAAGATAATACTAGACAAAAGGGCTGTGACAGTTTTTGTTACGGCTCTTTTCTGCGTGAAAGGAAGTTATGTATGGAAAAGATCGAAAAATTATTTGGGATGCTTAATGAGCATGCGGAAAAAATAGAAAAAGAGCAGAATACAACGTTGCTAGAAGGGGTGCTGGATGGACTAGAGGCTTGGCTTGATGGGGATGTAGATTTCTCACAACAAGGTGCAACGAAGGAAGATGTGCGCAAGTCCATTCAAATTGCGATTTTAAAAGGAATGCGTCAAGGGTCTCAGCCAAACCATCAAATGACACCAGATACACTCGGTCTATTAGTTGGTTATTTCGTAGAGCAAATTTTTGCTGATCGATTGGCAAAGGAAAAACTAACAATATTAGATCCAGCAGTGGGCACAGGTAACTTGCTAATAACTGTTATGAATTTACTTGATGGCAAAGTTGAAGCATCTGGTGTGGAAGTGGATGAGTTACTAATTCGTTTAGCGGCTGCCACTGCAGATTTAACAGAGCAACCCATTTCCTTATATCGTCAAGATGCATTACAAGACTTATTAGTTGATCCTGTAGATGCCATTGTTTGCGATTTACCTGTCGGTTATTATCCAAATGAAGAAGTGGCGCTAGATTATGAACTTTGTGCATCAGAAGGAATGAGTTATGCGCATCATTTATTTATTGAGCAGTCCGTCAATTATACGAAAGATGGGGGTTATTTATTTTTCTTAGCGCCAACACATCTTTTTGAATCCGAGCAGTCTAAGCAACTGCATAAGTACATCCAAAAGCATGCTTGGATTCAAGCAATTATTCAATTGCCAGATACAATGTTTGCCAATAAAGCTCATGAAAAAAGCATTGTTATTTTACAAAAACAAGGGGAAGCTTTTAAAGCGCCAAAAGAAGTATTGTTAGCGAAAGTACCAAATATGCAAAATAAACAAGCGCTTGCGATGTTCTTTGAAAAAGTGAAGATGTGGCAAGAGAGCAAATAATAAAAAAGGTATCCATATTGGATACCTTTTTATGTATTGCTTGATTATGCTTCTGGTGTACGGATAACAAGTACGTCGCAATTTGCAGAGCGAACGATTGCTTCAGATACTGACCCGATTAGGAAGCGTTCTACGGCGTTTAAACCAGTAGCGCCACAAATAATTAAGTCTGCATCAACAATTTTAGAAAGTTCTTTTGTAATAATATTTTTAGGAGATCCATACTCAATTACAAGGTTTACGTTAGTTAAGCCTTCTTCTTCAGCTTGTTTTTTGTAACCATTTAATAATTCTTCAGAGAAAGCTTGCGCACGTTCTGCAATTGAACGGTCATATGCTTCGATAGCAGCGAAAGAACGCGTATCAATAACATTTACTAGGTTTAATACGGCACCTTCGTTACGTTTAGCAACGTCAATTGATTTTCGGAAAGCGTACTCCGCTTCTTTAGAACCGTCTACTGCAACTACAATGCTTTTATAATGATTAGCCATTTGTATTACCTCCCTATTTGTATAATTTAATTATATCAAATGATTTTCTAAAGGAAATACTTTCCGGAGAAAATTTGTGAAAAAGTGAAGGCGTTTTACTGAGAAGGGCTACTGAATTCCATTAGTAGTATTAATATTTAGTATTTTAAAAATGTTGTGAATTTAAATAGTATTTACTTTAATTGAAGCATTTTTTTCTTTTGTTTGGTAAGATGGAAATGCAAGGGGTGCATCTTATGCAAAGAATTGCATATTGATGAAATATTGCTTATTTCATAGGTTATTGAAAGGGGATTGGAAATATGAAAATTGGTATTCCAAAAGAAATTAAAAACAACGAAAATCGCGTAGCAATGACACCGGCAGGAGTTGTCTCATTAACGCATGCTGGCCACGAAGTGTATATTGAAGCTGGGGCTGGTATCGGTTCAAGCTTTACAGATGAAGATTATGTAGCAGCAGGTGCGCATATTGTTGCGTCGGCTAAAGAAGCATGGGCTCAAGAAATGATTTTAAAAGTAAAAGAACCCGTAGCAACGGAATACGATTACTTTTATGAAGGACAAATCTTATTTACCTACTTACATTTAGCACCAGAGCGTGAACTTACACAGGCATTAATCGATAAAAAAGTAGTAGGTATTGCCTATGAAACAGTACAACTTGCAAATGGCTCTTTACCTTTATTAACGCCAATGAGTGAAGTAGCAGGTAAAATGGCAACTCAAATTGGTGCGCAATATTTAGAAAAAAATCATGGCGGAAAAGGTATTTTACTAGGTGGAGTATCTGGCGTACAACGCGGTAAAGTGACCGTTATCGGTGGAGGAATCGCTGGAACAAATGCAGCGAAAATCGCCGTTGGTATGGGGGCTGATGTAACAGTTATTGATTTAAGCCCAGAACGTTTACGTCAAATTGAAGATTTATTTGGTCGCGATGTGCAAACGCTAATGTCGAACCCTTATAATATTGCAGAATCAGTGAAAGACTCAGATTTAGTAGTTGGAGCTGTGTTAATTCCTGGAGCTAAGGCGCCGAAACTAGTATCGGAAGCAATGATTCAATCGATGCAGCCAGGCTCTGTTGTGGTGGATATTGCGATTGACCAAGGGGGTATTTTTGCAACTTCGGATCGTGTGACAACTCATGATGACCCAACTTATGTGAAGCATGGGGTTGTACATTATGCTGTTGCGAATATGCCAGGTGCTGTACCACGTACATCAACGATTGCTTTAACAAATAATACAATTCCATATGCGCTGCAAATTGCTAATAAAGGTTACAAGCAAGCATGTATTGACAATCCAGCATTGAAAAAAGGTGTTAATACATTAGATGGGCAAATTACTTATAAAGCGGTTGCAGAAGATCAAGGCTTGCCATATGTGAATGTTGATGAATTAATAAATTAAAAATACCAGGTTAAGAACCGTTACGTGGAGATACATTGTGTGCGGTTATAAAAAAGAGTTAGATTGATTTTCAATCTAACTCTTTTTTGCTATGTCGTTTATTTCCGCTACGTGCGGCGCTTTCCGCTCAGCACAGTAAGCCGCAACCCTCGCTAACGCGCGGACTTGTTGCGACTTACATTATGTGCTGTGAGATGCACCCAAATTGTTGAACTCTTTATTCACAAGGAGGGTGCATCGATGGAAACAAGAGAAAAGAAAAAGAAAGTCGTTGAACTGTATCAAAAAGGCGAACTTTCGCACAGTGCAATTGCTAGAGAATTAAAGATCAATAAAGCGGTTGTGTCGAGCTGGCTAGCGATTTATAAATATCATGGATTAGATGGATTATTAGCTCCCCCTTGTAAGAGCTACGACGATTCCTTTAAACTAGAAGTCATACACTATTTAATAGAGACCGTCGAGTCGTATACCGAAGTTTCGGGGAGATTTAATCTTCACAGTCGGGCAACTTTATGGAAATGGATGCATCTTTACATGACCGAAAATGACTGGGCTCTCTATCATAAAAAACGGGAGCGTCGAGACATGAAAAAAAAATCTACTACGACAACACAAAATGATACAGAAAAACTACAAGAAGAATTGGAGCTATTAAGAGCGGAGAATGCTTATTTAAAAAAGTTACATGCCTTAATTCAAGAAAAAGAAAAATTAGCACGAAAGAAAAAGTCCTGATTGTAAATGAATTAAGGCTTGCATTCACGTTAAAGATTTTATTAAAAGTAGCGAACCTAACGAAATCAACTTTTTATTATCACCTAAAAGCTACCACAAAGGTGGATAAATATAGCGAACTGAAAAAGCAAATTCAAGCGGTTTACCAAGAACACAAAGGACGTTATGGCTACCGCCGCATCACGATCCAATTACGTAAACAAGGCGTACGAATTAACCATAAAACTGTGTTTCGCTTGATGCAGGAAATGGGCTTAAAAGGACGTAAAAAGAAACGGACTTATCGTTCATACAAAGGAGAAATAGGACGAGTGGCTCCCAATCAATTAAATCGCCAATTTGAAGCAGCACGCCCTAACCAAGTGTGGTTGACAGATGTAACGGAGATTAAAGTGAATGGAGTGAAACGCTATTTATCCGCCTTTCTCGATGTCTTTAATCGTGAAATTGTTGGTTATGCCCTAGCTAAAAATCCGAACTTTGATCTCATTCACCAATCTTTCTCTCAAGCTATAAGTGCAAGGAAATTAAAAAAAGCCAATAATCTATTAATCCACTCGGATCAAGGCTGGCTTTATCAAATTGGTCGCTTTCAACGAATGGTAGAGACATACGGAATGACCCAAAGTATGTCACGTAAAGGAAATTGTTTAGATAATGCGCTCATGGAGGGCTTCTTTGGCATTCTTAAAAATGAATGTATTTACCAAACATCTTTTCAATCCGTTCAAGAAGCAGAAAAAGCCATCCACGATTACATTCGTTACTATAATAAAAAACGAATAAAAGAAAAACTGGACGGGTTAAGTCCAGTTGAATACAGAAAAAACTTTGAAAAAACAGCGAAATAAAAGTACAACTTTATGGGTTCATATCACTGTTCCCGCAGGAGTCGCCGCCTTCACTCCAATCAACTGAACACGTTGGGAGTCCATTTTGGTACTATAAGGAAGCACCGCCATAGCGGACAACAACGATATAGAAAAAGTGTTAGATTGATTTTAGTCAATCTAACACTTTTTCTCTTTTGTCACTGTAAAGTAAGCTATAGAACCTGTTTTATCTTCTACAGCTTACTTCCAACTGTAAAACATCTTTTCAGTTACAGTACGATTAAGTCTTTAGGGAATTTTGTTAACACTTCCACACCATCTTTTGTAACAACAACATCGTCTTCAATACGAACACCAGTCACATCCGATTTGTAAACGCCTGGCTCAATTGTGAACACCATGCCTTCTTCCATTACCATCTCATTTGCACCTGTCACAGATGGGAATTCATGTACGGAAATCCCAAGGCCATGACCAAGTCGATGTGTGAAATACTCTCCATACCCTGCATCAGTAATTGTATCGCGAGCAATTTTATCTAAATCCATTGCGCGTACGCCTGGCTTCACTGCTGCAATAGCATTTGTATTAGCAGCTAATACGGCATTGTAGATTGCTTTTTGGGCCTCGGAAGGCTCACCAAATGCCACTGTACGTGTGATGTCTGAGCAGTAGCCATCGTAAATTACACCTAAATCGAATAATACCATATCGCCCTTTTCAATTTTACGAGCGCCTGGTTTACCATGTGGAGAGGCCGATTTCGGTCCGCTTAATACCATTGTTTCAAAAGACATTTTACAGCCTTTTTCTTGAATCGCACTTTCAATTGCTGTTAAAATTTCCATTTCTGTTTTGCCTTCAGCAATTTCTTTACAGCCTACTTCAATTGCATAATCTGCAAGTTGCGCGGCTGTGCGCAGCTTGTTCAATTCATCTTCATCTTTAATAACACGCATAGCATTAATTTTCTCATCTAGGCGCACGAAATTTGCCTGTGGAAATGATTGTTGTAATGCCTCTAATCGCTCAACAATCAGCTGCGCTTTTTCAATTGCAAACGTTTGTGGATCGACATTACGAGCTATAATGGCTTGTGCAAGAACATCCATAGAATTGTCTGTATCTTGGTGACCGATCACTTCATATGACCAGCCGGCAGCTTTCGCATCTGGAATCTCCATTTGCGGGCAAATTAAAAAAGGCTCTGCTTCTTTAAAAATCATTACACCAAGTAAACGCTCATGTGGATTACTTTTAAAGCCTGAAACGTAAAAAACATTATCGGGTGTCGTTACGAAAGCAGCATCAATTTGATTTTTTTGTAAATAGTTTTGGATTTCTTGTACTTTTGACATCATCCATTTCCTCCTCATGTTACACCGAGTATTGCTGATGTTAGCCTATTGCGAATCGCCTTTTTCTAATGCAATAATCGTCTAAACTGGCGTGGCTTTTTTCTCGGCATCTTATGGCGAATAAAGTTGCGCATTAAACACTTTTATATCCTGTATAAGCATATCAAAAAAAGGGAAAAAGCGCATGGATAGCGAATTAAAAGAGGGAGCGAATATTATGGTTGTCAGGAGGAACGCTTTATGGAAATTAGTTATCATGGCCATTCTGTCGTTAAAATTCAAACAAATGGCAAAACAATTTTAATTGACCCTTTTATTAATGGAAATAGTCAAACCGATTTGAATGTCGCTGAGGAAGCACCAGATATTATTATCCTTACACATGGGCATAATGACCATGTAGGAGATACAGTAGAACTTGCCAAGAAAAAAGATGCACTTGTTATTGCGCCAAATGAGTTAGCCAACTGGATTTCATGGCAAGGTGTGAAAGCGCATCCAATGCACATTGGTGGAGGGAGACAATTTGACTTTGGTAAGGTGAAATTTACACAGGCTTTTCATGGCTCTTCCTATGTAACGGAAAATAATGAAATTATTTATATGGGAATGCCTGCAGGGGTTTTATTATTTATCGAAGGTTTAACCATTTATCATGCAGGCGATACTGCATTATTCAGTGATATGAAATTAATTGGTGAACGTCATCCTATTGATATCGCATTTTTACCAATTGGCGATAATTTTACAATGGGTCCAGAAGATGCGGCATGTGCAGTATCCTTTTTACAGCCGAAAATTGTTGTACCAATCCACTATAATACGTTCCCGCCAATCGAGCAGGATCCACAAATTTTTGCAAATTTAGTGCAAGATGCCGCAGTGCAAATTTTAAAAGCCGGTGAAAAAGTAAACTGTTCCTAATCATTTAAGGTGCTGTACTATAAGGATTGACACCACGTGCGTAGTTGAAATAATAGGGAATGTGAAACATTTTACACCTTTATACTCAATATTTTCGTAAAAAATATGGTACACTAAATACAGAATTCATTGCTTGAGAAATAGGTGATATTTTGTCAACAAAACATGAGAAGATTTTACAATACATCGAATCACTACCCGTGGGCGATAAAATTTCAGTACGACAAATTGCAAAAGAAATGCAAGTGAGTGAGGGCACGGCTTACCGCGCTATTAAAGAAGCGGAAAATCGCCGCCTCGTTAGTTCGATTGAGCGTGTCGGAACAATTCGTATTGAGAAGAAAAAGAAAGAAAATATTGAACGCTTAACATTTGCAGAAATTGTTAATATTATTGATGGCCAAGTGCTAGGTGGAAAAACCGGCCTTCATAAAACGTTAACAAAATTTGTAATCGGTGCAATGCAATTAGAAGATATGATGCGTTATACAGATGCGGGAAGCTTATTAATTGTCGGAAACCGTTTTAAAGCACATGAAAATGCGCTACGTGCTGGCGCTGCTGTATTAATTACAGGCGGATTTGACACGACGGAAGATAACAAACAGCTGGCCGATTCATTAGATTTACCGATTATATCAACTAGTTACGATACGTTTACCGTAGCTACGATGATTAACCGTGCCATTTATGACCAGTTAATCAAAAAAGATATTTTATTTATTGAGGATATTTTTGTACCGATGACTGAGACATCAGTCCTTCACAATGATGAGACGATTCATCATTTCCAGAAGTTGAATGAGCGTACAACACATGGCGCCTTTCCAGTCGTTACGGCAAACAATAAACTGGTCGGCATGATTACCGTAAAGGACGTAATTGGTAGAGAAGAAGATGAGCTTATCGAAAAGGTCATGACGAAAAATCCAATTGCTGGTTCTATGAAAATGAGTGTTGCATCAGCTGGGCACCGTATGATTTGGGAAGGAATCGACTTACTGCCAGTTGTAAATGACGATAATGTGTTGCAAGGGGTCATTAGTCGACAAGATGTACTAAAAGCATTGCAGCTTGCGCAAAGACAGCCGCAGCACGGCGAAACCATTGATGATTTAGTGAAAAATGAGATGAAAGTGCTAGGCGATGAAGATTTAATGGTGGAGTTTAAAGTTACACCGCAAATGACAAACCAATATGGAGCTATTTCCTATGGAGCTTTTACCACATTGTTAGCTGAAGTTGGATCATTTGCACTAAAGCGTCGTAAACGTGGCGATGCAGTGGCAGAAAACATGACCATTTATTTCATTAAACCCGTTCAAATGGAAAGTACACTGACCGTCAAGCCGCGCATATTAGATATGAGTCGTAAGTTTGTGAAAATGGATTTTGAAGTATTTAATGAGCAAACATTGGTCGGCAAGGCAATGATGATGTTCCAACTATTAGAGCGTTAAGCACACGAAAAAAGGGATGGCCTAGAGCGTATACTAGGTCATCCCTTTCAATTAGCTATAATATGTAATACCATGTCCTACTAGCGGTTAATACGATATTCTTCATCAACAAATTGACCATAGTGGCGAGCTTTTTTTACATTTTCAATAATAACAAAGATGCCTAATGCGACAAGAATTGCTACAATAATAAATGTAAACGTTCCAGGGAATAAGTAAGCTTGGTTCAACGAAAATGCCAGAATAAAAGAACCAAATCCTATATTCGCCTTACTTTTGTACCAATTTTTAGCAATAGGTAATGGAGAACGGAACTGTTTTGTTTTAAAATAAAAATAAAAGACAAATGATATGATAATTGCAAAGACAAAAATTAAATTGAGCATAGTAAACCTCCTAGCATAACTAGACATTATTGTAACGATTTTTGAGGAAAAATGCTAACGGTTATTACTATCATGTTGGAGGAAATCAATTTGAAAAGACAAATCATCGACACAATTGCTTCATATGAGACAATCGTTATTCATCGCCATGTGCGTCCAGATCCGGATGCCTATGGTTCACAACTAGGGTTAAAAGAATTAATTTTAGCTAATTATCCAGAGAAAAAGGTTTACGCTGTGGGGGAGCACGATACATCTTTGTCGTTTTTAGCCCAGCCGGATCAAATTGCCGATGAAGTGTATGAAAATGCATTAGTTATTGTAACGGACACAGCAAATACGGAGCGAATTGACGATCAGCGCTATACAAAAGGCAAAATGCTTGTGAAAATTGACCATCACCCTAATGACGACCAATACGGAGACTTATTATGGGTAGATACAACAGCTAGTTCATGCAGTGAAATGATTTATGAGCTTTTTGAACAAGGGAAAGAAATCGCTGACTGGCAACTATCGGATGCATCAGCAAGATTGTTATTTGCCGGCATAGTAGGCGATACGGGTCGTTTCCAATTCCCAAGCACAACTGTCAAAACATTTAAAGTAGCAGCTGAACTCATTACATATAACTTTAATCGAAATGAAATTTTCGATGGCATGTATGAAATGGAGCCAAAGCTATTAACATTACAAGGCTATATTTATCAGAACTTTATAATGGACGAACATGGCGCGGCATATGTTAAGCTGACAAAAGAATTACTTGCGGAATTTAATGTAGTGCCATCAGAAGCATCACTGTTAGTGGGCTGTCTAGGGAGCGTAAAAGGAATTTGTGCATGGGTCATCTTTATAGAGGAAGAAGATCAAATTCGTGTCCGTCTTCGCTCGAAAGGACCTGTTATTAATACGTTAGCGAAGGAATTTAATGGTGGTGGACATCCACTTGCTTCCGGTGCTACAGCCTATTCTTGGCAAGAGGCACAACGTGTGATTACGCGTTTGCAAGAAATTTGTAAAGCATATCAATAATTGAAAGGCGGGGATTCTTTTGACACATGTATATACACAAATGCATACGAGCGCGGATTTATTAAAAAGCACGATTCGGCTTGAACAATTGATCCCTTTTTTACAAGAACAAAATACGCAGGCCTGTGCAATTGTTAATTCAAAATTGTACGGGCTTTTGCCTTTTTGTAAAGCAATGCAGCAGGCAAATATGCATGCTGTTATAGGGCTTTCCATAAAGGTGCAATGGGATACGACAACAATACCGCTTGTGCTGTATGCGCAAACACAGGAAGGTTATCAGCATTTATTAAAAATTAGTAGTGCTGTTTCGATTAGAGAAGATGAAGTTTTACCTTGGAGATGGTTAGAAGGCTACGCAGCGGGCTGTATAGCGTTACTTTCGACAATGGATATAGCGGAAATTGCGCAATGGACAGACATGACTAATGCGCTTCAACAATTGTTTGGAAATCGACTTTATGTAGGGATTGCAAGACCAGGGGGCATGCTTGCTGACTATGAAGCCATGGTTGCACAGCACTGTGAAACTAGAAATATTCCAATTGTAGCAACACAGCATTGTTATTTTTTAAGACCGGAAGATCATTTTGCTTTTGAGGTTGCTAGAGCAATTGATACAGGGGACAAGCTTCAAGCAACAATGTTAACAGCTCATTTAGAACATTTTTATGTGCCGACAGAGCAACAGTGGAAAGGGTGGTTTGCAGATCGTCCTGAATGGCTTGAGGCAAGCGCGAACATGCTCGCTAGCTGTGTTGCCAAAATTCCCGAAATGCCTGTTCAAATGCCAAAATTCCCCGTACAAGAGGGTGAAACAGCTGAAAGTATGCTTGTAAAAGAAGCGTTTTCAGGTTTAGCGGCGCGCTTAAAGCTGTCTGAGCTTCCGCAGGTTTATCAAGAGCGACTACACTATGAACTAGAAATCATCAGTTCCATGGGCTATGCCGATTATTTTTTGATTGTTGCAGATTTTATGCGCTTTGCTAAAGAACAGCGTATTTTAACTGGGCCGGGTCGTGGTTCCTCAGCCAGCTCTCTTGTTGCCTATAGTCTTTACATTACACAAGTAGATCCACTCGCCTATGGTTTACTGTTTGAACGATTTTTAAATCCTGAACGTGTCACATTGCCGGATATTGATATAGATTTTGTAGACAGTAAACGACATCAAGTGATTCAATACGTCGCACAAAAATATGGCAAGGCGAATGTAGCGCAAATTATTACATTTGGTACATTGTCAGCAAAAGCAGTGGCAAGAGATGTAGCGCGTGTTTTTGGCTTTGATACTGAAGTGATGGAAAAAATCTCAAAAATGATTCCAAATAAACCGGGCATGACACTACAAAGAGCGATGGCAGAATCACAAAACTTTCAAAGTTGGCTGGCTGAAGCTGAAGCACATCGACGTTGGTATGACGTCGCTTTAAAATTAGAAGGCTTACCGAGAAATTCTTCTACCCATGCTGCTGGTATTGTACTGGCACCCACGCCATTAGTTAATACGGTGCCAATTGAAGATGGGCACGACGGGATCTATTGTACACAATGGCCGATGGGAGATGTGGAAGCATCAGGTCTGGTCAAAATGGACTTTTTAGGCTTGCGCAATTTAACCATTTTAGAGCAAGTACGTTGGTCTATTTATAAAGCAGGTGGGCCATGGATAGAATTTGATCGTATTCCGATGCACGATGAGCGTACATTTCAGTTATTGCAAAAAGGGGATACTGTAGGTATTTTCCAATTAGAATCAGATGGCATGAAACAAGCATTGCGTGATATTTATCCAACGCATTTTTCAGATATAGTAGCAATCAATGCATTGTATCGTCCAGGACCGATGGACTTTATTCCTGTATATGCAAGAAGAAAGGCTGGCAAAGAACATGTAACGATGCCACATCCGTTGCTGGAGCCGATTTTACGTGAAACATTTGGCGTCATTGTTTATCAGGAGCAAATTATGCAGATTGCCGCTACGATGGCTGGATTTACGATAGGACAGGCAGATCTATTACGCCGTGCAGTTAGTAAAAAAAATCGTGACATATTGGAAGAACAACGAATTGCTTTTGTGAATGGGGCATTGAAACAAGGTTTTGATCGCATCGTCGCAGAGGACGTTTATGCACTTATTGTGCGCTTTGCGGACTATGGCTTTCCAAAAAGTCATGCAGTGGCCTATAGTGTCATCTCCTATCATATGGCGTATTTAAAAGCGCATT